>CAMKYP010000122.1 GCA_946477505.1 uncultured Dechloromonas sp.
GAAAAGCGCGGATGGCTAAAGAATCATGCCGGCGCCGACGGTGTTGTTGTTGCTCTCGTCGATGACGATGAAGGCACCGGTACCCCGGTTTTCCAGGTAAGGGTCGACGAACAGCGGCTGGGCGAGCTTGAACGTCACCTCTGCGATGTCGTTCATCGCCAGCTTGTCGGCGGTGACCTTTTCCAGCGTATTGACGTCGAGGCGGTGGTCGATGCCGGTCAGCTTGGCCTTCGAGTCGCGCGTCGTGTGGCGGATCAGGTAGGTGCGGGCGCGGTCGAGCGGGGTCTCGGACAGCCAGCAGACGGTGGCCGAGATTTCCTTGACGGCCGGCGGCACTTCGCTGGACTTGACGATCATGTCGCCACGCGAGGTGTCGATTTCGTCGGCCAGCAGGATGGTGACCGACTGCTCGGTGACAGCTTCGCCAATGTCGACACCGCCAATCTGCACGGCCTTGACGGTCGATTCCAGGCCGTTCGGCAGTACGGTGACCTTGTCGCCGACCTTGATCGAGCCGGATTCGACCCGGCCCATGAAGCCACGGTAATCGTGCAGGTCCGGATTGGCGGAGTCCTGCGGGCGGCAGACGTACTGGACCGGGAAACGGAACTTCTCGGTATGTTCTGTGTGCGCGGCCGGGGCGGCCTCGAGGATTTCGAGCAGGGTCGGGCCTTCGTACCAGTTCAGCGAGTCGCCACGATCGACGATCATGTCGCCGTTCAGCGCCGACATGGGCAGGAAGCGGATGTCGTCGATGCCTACCTTGGCGGCGAATTCGAGGTAGTCGGCCTTGATCTTCTCGTAGGTTTCCTGCGCGTAGTCGACCAGGTCCATCTTGTTGATGGCGACGACGAGATGCGGGATGCCGACCAGCGAAGCCAGCTTGGAATGGCGGCGGGTCTGGGTCAGCACGCCCTTGCGCGCATCGATCAGGATGATGGCGAGGTTGGCGGTGGACGCGGCGGTGACCATGTTGCGGGTGTACTGCTCGTGGCCCGGCGCGTCGGCGATGATGTACTTGCGCGTGCCGGTCGAGAAGTAGCGGTAGGCGACGTCGATGGTGATGCCCTGCTCGCGCTCGGCCTGCAGGCCGTCGGTGAGCAGCGAGAGGTCGACCGCGCCCATGCCACGCTTCTGCGAGGTCTTTTCGATGGCGTTCAGGGTGTCGGCGAGGATGGTCTTGGTGTCGAACAGCAGGCGACCGATCAGGGTGCTCTTGCCGTCGTCGACGCTGCCGCAGGTCAGGAAGCGCAGCAGGCCGTGATCTTCAACGTGGGCGGTCATCAGAAGTAACCCTCTTTCTTGCGTTGTTCCATGGAGGCTTCGCTGGTCTGGTCGTCCAGACGCGTGGCGCCGCGCTCGGTGATGGTGGTGGTGGCGGTTTCGACGACGATCTTCTCGACGGTATCGGCGTCGGATTCAACCGGGGCCGTGCAGGAAATGTCGCCAACCGTGCGGAAGCGGACCAGCTTTTCGACGATCTCTTCACCAGCCTTCGGCAGGTTGGTCAGTTCGCCGGAAACCAGCGGCACATTGACCGGCACGATGGCGCCCTGGCGGATGACCACCGGGCGGGTGTGGGCGAAGTAAATCGACGGCAGTTCGAGCTTTTCACGCTCGATGTATTGCCAGACGTCCATTTCCGTCCAGTTCGAGATGGGGAAGGCGCGGATGTTCTCGCCCTTGTGGCTGCGGGCGTTGTACAGGTTCCACAGTTCCGGGCGCTGGTTCTTCGGGTCCCATTGGCCGAACTCGTCGCGGAAGCTCATGATGCGTTCCTTGGCACGGGCCTTTTCCTCGTCGCGGCGCGCGCCGCCGATACAGCAGTCGAAACCGAATTCTTCAATCGCTTCGAGCAGGGTCACCGACTGGTGCTTGTTGCGCGATTCGTTTTCGTGTTTCAGCACGACCGTACCGCGCTTTATCGAGTCTTCGACGGAGCGCACGATCAGGCGCTCGCCCAGCTCGGCGGCGCGCTTGTCGCGGAAAGCAACGACTTCCTGGTAATTGTGGCCGGTGTCGATGTGCATCAGCGGGAAGGGGAACTTGCCCGGGCGGAAGGCCTTTTCGGCGATGCGCAGCATGCAGATCGAGTCTTTGCCACCGGAGAAGAGCAGCACCGGGTTGGCGCACTGGCCGGCCACTTCGCGCATGATGTGGATGGCTTCGGCTTCGAGCCAGTCCAGATGAGAGAGGGTGGAACGTTGGGTCATTGCTGGGTAATCCGCTGGGATTGTCGAATGGCCGCCATTGTAACAAGACCTTAATGCTCAATTAAGAACAAGTGAGCATCTTGTTATTTCGAATTGTTATAAATAATTGATCTTTGACTTTGAACGTTCGGCAAGTTGACGGGTCCGTCCTGTTACCCGACCAGGGTAAGATTTCATCACTTACAAAGAGGAGATAAAGATGATCATGCGTGCCGGTTTTTTCATGAGCGCCATTGCGGCAAGCCTGTTGAGTGCCTGTGCTACGACGCCCGCAGGGCCGATGGCCAGCGCCGACCTGCTGGCCCGTTCGGGAAGTGCGGTGAGCGGCAAGGTGACATTGACCGAATTGAACGGCCGTTTGCGGGTCGAGGCGCAGGTTGCCGGTTTGACCCCGGGAGAGCACGGTTTTCACGTTCATGAGGCTGGGGACTGTAGTGCGCCGGATGCCAGTTCCGCAAAAGGACATTTCAATCCTGCCGGCAAGGCCCATGGTCATCATGGCGGGAGCGAGCGGCACGGCGGCGACATGCCCAATCTGGTGGCCAACGCGGCCGGAGAAGCCCGGTTTGTCGGGGAAATTGAAGGGCTCAGCCTGAGCGGAGCGAGCGGTGTCGTCGGGCGCAGCATTGTCGTCCATGCCGATCCTGACGACTATAAGTCACAACCCGCGGGCAACTCCGGCAAGCGGGTTGCCTGCGGTGTGATTATCGCCCACTAGGAGCACACCCTTGCCTTGAGGGGGGGGCGACAAATGTCGCTTCCCTTGGTAAAAAAGCGCTTGGTGACATCTGCGGTTTTTGCTAAATCTATTACTTAATGCATACAATCCATCCATTGGATAGTGCATCAGGTTATTGGAGAGAGCGTGAGCCGCCGTATACTATTTTTCGTCACGGGCCTTCTGGCCTGTGGCTTGGCGCTGGCGGCCTATTTTGCCGAACGGATCAACCAGGCTCAGCACGAAACGGCGATTCGGGCCTTTGTTCATAACGAGCTCGGGCGGGTCCGCGATTCGCTCGAGGGGCACCTGAATGCGGATATCCAGCTGGTTCGCGGCCTGATCAGCCTAGTGGCGCTGACCCCGAACATCGACCAGGAGCGCCTCAATGTGGCTGCCAAGCCCTTGTTCGATGGGCGTTCGCAACTGCGTAGCCTGGCTCTGGCCCCGGGCATGGTCATACGCATGGTTTATCCGATGTCAGGCAACGAGAAGGCGCTGGGACTGAAATATCGCGATATTCCCGAACAGTTTCCGTCTGCGGAGCGCGCACGCCAGAGTCGTCAGATTGTCTTGGCCGGCCCGTTCAAACTGGTTCAGGGGGGCGAGGGGCTGGCGGCGCGGTTGCCGGTATACCTGCAGGATGCCGGCGGACGGGAGTATTTCTGGGGCTTGGTCAGCGCCGTGATTGATGTCGAGCGCTTGTTTTCCGTCAGCGGTTTGAGTGACGACAAACTGCCGATCGAAGTTGCGATTCGCGGCAAGGACGGCGACGGAGCAAAGGGCGCAACGTTTTTTGGCAACCCCGATGTGTTTGCCATGAATCCGGTGTTGGCCGATATCTATCTGCCAACAGGTTCCTGGCAGTTGGCGGCCATTCCACGCGGTGGCTGGCGGAGTACGCCGGACGATGTCTGGTTGCTGCGCGGCGGGTTGCTGATGATTTCCTTTCTGGTCCTGGGTTCTTTCCTGGCCTTGATTCGGGCATGGGGGCTGCTTGCACAAGCGGGGGAGCGTGTCGAGGCTTCGCGTCAACAACTGTCGGCGACGCTGGAAAGCACGCCCAATGTGGCCGTCCAATGGTACGACCGTGGCGGCAAGGTCATTTACTGGAACAAGGCCTCCGAAAAGCTCTACGGCTGGTCGGCGGAAGAGGCCCAGGGCAAGACCCTCGATCAGCTGATTCTCAGCCCGTCCGAGGCCGCCGAGGCTCAGCGCACCTCGGAGCTGGTCAGGGTGAGCGGTGTTCCGGTGGGGCCGCTGGAGTTCATGGCGCACAATCGCGACGGGGAAACCATCTGGGTCGAGGCGACCAAGTTTGCCATTCCGGGCGACAAAAAGGCGGAACCCATCGTCGTCTGCATGGATGTCGATGTTACCGAGCGCAAGCGAACGGCCAGGCAACTTGCCGATTTCAATCGGGATTTCGAGGCGTTTCTGAACGAGACGGGCGATTTCATTTATTTCAAGGACACCGATGGCTGCATCCGCTTCTGCAGCCAGTCCATGGCCGTGTTGGCAAATTGCGCGAGCTGGCGGGAGATGGTTGGCAAACGCGATGCGGATGTCTTCAGCCCGGAGGTTGCCGCCCGTTACACGGCGTCCGACCGCGTCGTTCTCCGCGAGGGGAAGCCCATTTTGGGCGTCATCGAGTCCTACCGCGATGCGCATGGCGATGAGCGGCACTTTCAGACCAGCAAGTGGCCCCTGTTCGATGACAGCCAGCAGGTGGTGGGCGTATTCGGCATCAGCCACGATATTTCCGATCGCATGCAATACGAGGCGGAACTGCATCAGCATCGTCAGGATCTCGAAAAACAGGTAGCCAGGCGCACCGCCGAACTGGCGCAAGCCAAGTCGGCGGCGGAGTCTGCCAGCATCGCCAAGAGTGCATTTCTGGCCAACATGTCGCATGAAATACGGACGCCGCTCAATGCCATCACCGGCATGGCCCACCTGATCCGTCGCGAAGGACTCCTGCCCAATCAGGAGGCCAGGCTGGGCAGGCTCGAACTGGCTTCGGAGCATTTGTTGGAGATCATCAACGCCATCCTCGATCTATCGAAGATCGAGGCCGGAAAATTCGTGCTCGACGAATCGCCTTTGCAGCCCGAGCGGCTGCTCTCGAATATCGTCGCCATCCTTGGCGATCGTGCGCATGCCAAGCAACTCCAGCTGGTTGTCGACTGTGACCAAGCGTTTCCGCTACTGATGGGGGATGCCACCCGCTTGCAACAGGCCTTGCTCAACTACGCGACCAATGCCATCAAATTTACGGAAACCGGAACGGTGACCCTGCGCCTGAGGTGTCTGGATGAAAACGAGCAGGGTGTCCTGCTTCGTTTCGAAATCCAGGACACGGGCATCGGCATCCAGCCCGAGCAATTGCCCCGCCTGTTCGCCGCCTTCGAGCAGGCAGACAATTCGATTACCCGTCGTTACGGAGGGACCGGCCTTGGCTTGGCGATCACCCGGAAACTGGCTCAGGCCATGGGGGGCGAAGCCGGGGCAGACAGCATGCCGGGCGAGGGAAGCACTTTCTGGCTGACGGCGCGCTTGAGGCGTTCGTCCGGGATGAGCGATGCCAGAACGGAGATCGGTCAGGAAGAAGCGGCGGATATCGTCTTGAGCAAGAATTTCGCCGGTAGCCGCATCCTGCTGGTGGAAGACGAGCCGATCAATCAGGAAATCACGCTCGCCATGCTTGGTGCCATCGGTCTGGTCGCCGACATTGCCGAGGATGGCCTTGTCGCGCTGGACAAGGTCGAAGCGAACGATTACGACCTGATCTTGATGGACATGCAGATGCCAAGGCTGGATGGGCTGGCCGCCACGCTTCGTCTACGGGCCATGCCCCGCGTTGCGTCTGTCCCGATTCTGGCCATGACAGCCAACGCCTTTGCCGACGACAAGGAGCGCTGCCTGAAAGCCGGGATGAACGACTTCATCGCCAAACCGGTGCGCCACGAAACCTTCTATGCCACGCTGCTCCGCTGGTTGGCCAAACCTGTGGATTGACCGCGCCGGTCCTTTCTGCGGCAGCGGAAAGGACCGGGCCGACGTGCCTCAGGCGCGGCTCTGGATTTCCTCGATGTAACCCAGCGTGCCGGTCTTCAGGTTGCCGGCATTGCCCTCGTCGGTATCGATGTGCATGGCCAGGCGGAAGGCCGGATTCACGCGGACGACGACGTCGCCGAAGATCAGTTCGCGCTCGCCTTCGACGCGTACGCGGACGACGTAGTTGTCACGCACGCGGAAGCGCATGGCGTCTTCCGGCGACATGTGGATATGGCGCTGCGCGCAGATTACGCCGCGCTCGATCTGGGTGCTGCCATACGGTCCTTCCAGCGTCAGGCCGGGGGTGCCGGCCAGGTCGCCGGACTGGCGGATCGGCGGTTGCACGCCGAGCTTGAACTGCTCGGTCATCGCGATCTCGACCTGGGTCTCCTTGCGGGTCGGGCCGAGGACGCGGACATTGGCGATACGCCCCTTGGGACCGACCAGATGGACCTTCTCCTCGCACGCATACTGGCCCGGTTGGGACAGTTCGTGCATCGGCGTCAGTTGGTGGCCGGGGCCGAAGAGCGCTTCGACGTCGGCTTGTGCCAGATGTACGTGGTGAGCGGAGATTTCAACCGGAATGGCCGGCGGTTCATCGGCCTTGGCTTCGAGCAGCAACTGGTTGCGTTCGATGGCGCGCAGGGCCTCCCAGGCCACCAGGCGTTCGTCGTCGTTGGTGATGACCAGAATGGTGACCGGAGAGTCCGCGGTCGAGATCACGACGTGCGAATCGATGGACGTCAGGTTGCGGTTCTTTTCCTCGTCGAGCTTGATGCCCATGTAGCCCAGGCCCTGGCAGGCCAGGCTGCGCACGGTGGCGCTCGTTTCGCCGATGTCGCCGGTAAACACCAGGACGTCGATGCCGCCCATCGCCGCCACGTAGGCACCGATGTTCTTGCGCACCTGGTAGCAGAAGGCCTTGTGGGCGAGCAGGGCGCGGTGGTGGCCCTCGGCGGCTTGCGCCTCGATTTCGCGAATATCGTTCGAGATGCCGGAGATGCCCTTCAGGCCGCTCTCGGTGTTGATCAGCGCCGAAAGCTGTTCCGGCGTCATCTTGTGCTGTTCCATCAGGTGGATCATCACCGCCGGGTCGATGCTGCCGGCGCGGCTCGGCATGATCAGGCCGTCGGACGGGGTCATGCCCATCGTCGTGTCGATCGAGCGTCCGTGGTCGATGGCGCACAGCGAGGCGCCGATGCCAAGGTGGCAGGAGACGATTTCCAGTTCGCCGAGCGGTCGGTTCAGCACTTCGGCTGCTTTCATCGAGACATAGCGGTGCGACGTGCCATGGAAGCCGTAGCGGCGGATGCCGTGCTGCTTGTAGAGATCGTAGGGTAGGCCGTAGAGGTAGGCGTAGGGTGCCAGCGTCTGGTGGAAGGCGGTGTCGAACACGGCAACCTGCGGTACGTTCGGGAAATGCTTGAGCGCGACGCGGATGCCGGCGACGTTGACCGGGTTGTGCAGCGGCGCGAAGAGAGACAGTTCCTCGATGTCGGCAATCACGGCCGGGGTGATCACGGCCGAGCTGGAGAATTTGTTGCCGCCATGCACCACGCGATGGCCGATGGCCGTGACGTCTTCTGGATGGAAGGTGAAGGCCTGGCCGAGCAACGCCGTCGCTTCGGTCATCACCGAGAAAAGGTCGGAGAGCTTGAACGGCGCATGATCCAACGTCTTCTTCTGGGTGCCGACGCTGACCGTGATGCGGGCGAACTGCTTGTCGGCATTGTCGATGATGCCGTGGATGTCGGCGCCGCTTTCCTGGGTGTCGTAGATGCCGAAGTGGATCTGGCTGATGCCGACGTTGAGTGCGACGACCTTGCCCGGCGAGTTGGTGTGCATCGACAGCGCGTAGGGATCATCCGACTTGCTGACGGCACGGGCCTGGGCGGCGACCAGGTCGACCGACATGGCGCGCGTCCGGTCGGCAAGCAGTCGGGAAAGGTAACCGACCGCCTTCGGGTTGGTCAGGATGTGGGTGTTGAACACCTCCTGCGGGATCATCAGCACGAAGCAGCGGTTGCCGGCGATGACATCGGCGACGATGCGGTCGCCGGTGAGCAGGGACATGACGCCGAACACGTCACCGGCTTCGAGCTGGGCGATGACCGAGCGCGTGCCGGTGTTGTCGGTCATCGAAATCTCGGCGTGGCCCGAGATGACGACGCCGATGGCGTGGCCTTCGTCACCGGTTTCGAGGATGGCCTCGTTGCCTTCATAAGTCGCCAGGCGCGACTTGATGACGATTTCCTCGACCTTGTCGGCCGGGAAGTTTTCGAACAGCTTGACCTGTTCGAGGAAGAAGCGTTTCAGATCGATTTCACTCATGCTGTTTCTCGCTTTGCGGGCTTGGTTTTATGGCGCTTAGACTACCATTTTGTTGCGCTGCAGCAAAGTATTTGCAATCTGTCTTCAATCGCCATTCCCATTGCTTATGATGCATCGATGGCCGGAGGTGGAAGAAAAAGGATGAAAGAAATCCACGCTCGTTTTCGGCACACTCGCTCTTTCGTCGTTAAGATGGCAAATTAGGCTAAACGTCATATTCGGAGGCGCGATGTCCGGCATAGCTTTTCGGTTTCAGCTTGGCGAAAGCCCGGTTGTTCTTTCTGCCGACGAGGGTTGCGTGGACTTGCTCGGTTTCACGGCCGATGATTTCTCGAGTGGCAGGGTTGCACTGCGCCAGCGTTTCCATGCCGGGGATGCCGATATCGTTGCGGCGCTATTCGAGGGTTCCGCGTCCGACACGGCGGGATGCTTCAATGCCCGAATGCGGAATGCGTCGGAAAAAATCCTCTGCGTCCGCGGCGAATACCGGAGACATGTAGTCGAATCCGGCCAGGCAATACTCGAGTTGCGCCTGGAGTCGGCCGGGGCCCTGTGGGGCAAGCAGGTATCCGAGCCGATGATGGCCAATTTTGTCGCCATGATGGAAAACACCGACGATTTCATCTTTTTCAAGGATCGCAACCACGTCATGACCGGCGCCAGCCAGACGCTGGTTTCCATCACCCAGCAGACCGCGCATTGGCGCGACCTGCTGGGCAAGACGGATTACGAACTCTTCCCGGAAGCCTATGCCGACATTTACTACCGGCTCGAGAAGCAGGTGTTTGCGACGGGGCAGCCGGTGCAGGAAGTGCAGGCCTATCTGCGTACGGACGGCCGCAAGGGCTGGGTCGACAACCGCAAATATCCCATCCGCGACGATGCCGGGGAGATCGTCGGCCTGTTTGGCGTGGCGCGGGATATCACCGAGAAGGTGAA
>CAMKYP010000123.1 GCA_946477505.1 uncultured Dechloromonas sp.
TCGTCGCCGCTCATGCCTTCAATCGCAGCATCGCCAGCCATGACCGTTTCGGCATAAGCGCCCGCCTGTGGCAGCATCTGGTCGGCGTAGAAGCGTGCGGTGGCCAGCTTGGCGCGGTAAAAGGCCTGGTCGCCTTCTCCCTTGTCCATGTAGCCAGCAGCGGCCAATGCGGCCTTGCCCATGAACCAGCCACCGGACACCGTGACAGCGAGGTGCAGGTAGGGCACGGCTGCGGTCAGTACGCCGCCGAGACCGGTTTTGGCATTGGCAGCCAGCCATTCGGTAGCGTCAGTCCAGGCCTTGAGGGCAACCCCGAGTTTTTGACCGATGGCCATCAGTTCCGGCTTGCCGGAGGCGGCAAGCGCCTTAGCAGTAGCATGGACTTCGGTGAAGACGATTTTGGCGGTAGCGCCTTGATCGCGCATCAGCTTGCGGAACAGCAAATCGTTGGCCTGGATGCCGGTGGTGCCTTCGTAGATGGTGGTGATGCGCGAATCGCGCCAGTGCTGGGCGGCGCCGGTTTCCTCGATGAAGCCCATGCCACCGTGGATCTGCACGCCGAGCGAGGTGACGTCGATACCCATCTCGGTACCGCCGCCCTTGACGATGGGGATCATGAATTCCGCAAGCCACAGCTGGCGCTTGCCTTCTTCGCTATGGCCGGCGGCATGTGCCCGGTCGAGCAGGCCCGAGGTGTAGTAGGCCATGGCGCGGCAGGCTTCGACGCGGCATTTCATCAGCATCAGCATGCGGCGGATATCCGGGTGCTTGTCGATGCTGACCAGCGCTTCGCCGGTCAGTGCATCGCGCCCTTGCTTGCGTTCGCGGGCATACGCGAGCGCCTGCTGGTAGGCGCGTTCGCCGAGGGCGATGCCTTGCAGGCCGACCCCGAGACGGGCTTCGTTCATCATGATGAACATGTATTCGAGGCCGCGGTTCGGCTCGCCGAGCAGGTAGCCGACGGCGCCGCCATTGTCGCCATAGGCCATGACACAGGTCGGGCTGGCGTGGATGCCGAGCTTGTGCTCAATCGACACGCAATAAGCGTCGTTGCGCGCGCCGAGCGAACCGTCGGCATTGACCAGGAATTTCGGCACCAGGAACATCGAGATGCCCTTAACCCCGGCCGGTGCATCGGGCAGGCGGGCGAGCACGAGGTGGACGATGTTGTCCGTCATGTCGTGGTCGCCGTAGGTGATGAAGATCTTCTGGCCGAACACCTTGTAGCTGCCATCGGCCTGCGGCTCGGCACGCGAGCGAATCAGCGCCAGGTCGGAACCGGCCTGCGGCTCGGTCAGGTTCATCGTGCCGGTCCATTCGCCGGTCACCATCTTTTCCAGATAAGTGGCCTTCAGCTCGTCGCTGGCGCAGGTGAGCAAGGCTTCGACAGCCCCGGTGGTCAGCAAGGGGCCGAGCGAGAAGGACAGGTTGGCCGAGCAGACCATTTCCTTGACGGCAACGCCCAGCGAGTCGGGCAAGCCCTGGCCACCGAATTCGGCGGGCGAACTGATGCCGTTCCAGCCGGCTTCACGGAATGCCTTGTAGGCCTCCTTCCAGCCCGGCGGCGTAGTGACGCCGTTCGGGGTCAGCTTGCAGCCTTCCTTGTCGCCAATGCGGTTGAGGGGGGCCAGCACTTCGCCCGCAAATTTTGCTGCTTCATCCAGCACGGCATCGGCCAGATCGGGGGTGGCCTCCTCGAAACCGGCGATCTGGCTCAATTCCTTGAAACCGGCCAGTTCGTCCATCACGAAGCGCATGTCTTTCACCGGGGCGCGATAGTCACTCATTGCTGTTGTCTCCTGGGTTTATTGTTCAGAACGGATTGCTGCACAGCGCCGCCTTGGCGCTGCGGTATTCCTGTTTCAGGCGGGCGACCAGTTCGGCCGTGGGCAGTACCTCGTCGATGGTGCCGACGCCTTGCCCGGCGCCCCAGATGTCTTTCCACGCCTTGGCATCGCGACTACCGCCGAAACTCATCGAGGTCTTGTCCTTCTCCGGCAGGTTGGCCGGATCGAGACCGGCGGCGACGATGCTCTTCATCAGGTAGTTGCCGTGCACCCCGGTGAAATACGGGGTGTAGACGACATCCTTGGCCGCCGAATCGAGGATGGCCTGCTTATACGCTTCGACCGCGTTGGCCTCGGTCGTCGCAATGAAGCGCGTGCCGATGTAGGCGAAATCGGCGCCCATGGCCTGTGCAGCAAGAATGGCCTGGCCGTTGGTAATGGAACCGGACAGGGCAATCGGGCCATCGTAGAACTTGCGGATTTCGCCGACCAGCGCGAAGGGGCTGAGCGTGCCGGCATGGCCACCGGCGCCGGCACAGACCAGGATCAGGCCGTCAACGCCGGCTTCCAGTGCCTTTTCGGCATGGCGGACGCTGATCACGTCGTGAAAGACCTTGCCGCCGTAGGCATGCACGTGCGGCACGATCTGCGTCGGCGCCGACAGGCTGGTGATGATCAACGGCACCTCGTGCTTTACGCACAGCGCCATGTCGTGCTCCAGGCGCTCGTTGGAGGGGTGGATGATCTGGTTGACGGCGAAGGGCGCAGCCTTTGGATCGGCCGCCAGCTCGTTCTTTATGCGGATCAGCCAGTCGTCGAGCAGTTCCTTGGGCCGGGCGTTGAGCGCCGGAAAGGAGCCGATCAGGCCTGCCTTGCATTGGGCGATGACCAGATCGGGATTGGAGATGATGAACATCGGCGCGCAGATGGCGGGCAACGACAGGTTCTTGTTCAGTGCGGCTGGGATAGGCATTACGGATGCTCCTTGGGCATTACGCCCCCTCTTTCAATGCGCGACGCAGGATCTTGCCGACGTTGGTACGCGGCAGGTCGTCACGGAATTCGACATGTTTCGGCACTTTGTAGCCGGTCAGTTGCTTGCGGCAATGGTCGATCAGTTCCTTTTCGGTCACCCGCGGGTCCTTGCGGACGACGAAGATTTTCACCGCCTCGCCGGAATGCTCGTCGGCAACGCCGATGGCCGCCACGTCCATAACCCCCGGATGCATGGCCACGGCCTCCTCGACCTCGTTCGGATAGACGTTGAAGCCGGAGACCAGGATCATGTCCTTCTTGCGATCGACCAGGAAAACGAAACCCTTCTTGTCGATATAGCCCATGTCGCCGGTACGCAGGAAGCGGTCGGGGTAGAAAACCAGCGCGGTTTCGTCCGGCCGCTGCCAGTAGCCCTTCATCACCTGCGGGCCGCGCACGCAGATTTCGCCAACCTGGCCTTGCGGTACCTCGTTGCCGTTGTCGTCGCGAATCGCGACTTCGGTCGACGAAATCGGCAGGCCGATGGCGCCGTTGAATTCGCGCATGTCCAGCGGGTTGATGGTTGCCGCCGGCGAGGTTTCGGTCAGGCCGTAGGCTTGCAGCAAGGGGGTTCCGGTCACCTTCAGCCATTTCTCGGCCACCGGCCCCTGCACTGCCATGCCGCCGCCCAGCGTAACCCGCATGGTCGAGAAATCGAGCTTGGCGAATTCCGGATTGTTGAGCAGGGCGTTGAACAGGGTATTGACGCCGGTCACCACGGTCACCGGATACTTGCCCCACTCCTTGACGAAGCCCGGAATGTCGCGTGGATTGGCGATCAACAGGTTGCGTGCGCCGATCATCAGGAAGGTCAGGCAGTTCGCGGTCAGCGCGAAGATGTGATACAGCGGCAGCGCGGTGATGATGAATTCCTGACCTTCGCGCACGACGGGCTTGATCCAGTTATAGGCCTGGGTGACGTTGGCGGCGATGTTGGCATGCGTCAGCATCGCGCCCTTGGAAACACCCGTGGTACCGCCGGTGTACTGCAGGAATGCAATGTCGTCCTGGGTCAGCGCAACCGGCTTCCAGCCGTGGCTGCGACCGATGGTCAGGGCACTGTTGAAGCCGCTTGCCGCCGGGATCTTCCAGGCCGGCACCAGTTTCTTGACATGGCGGACCACGAAATTGACGAGTACGCCCTTGAGACCCAGCATTTCGCCCATCGGCGTGACAATTACGTGCTTGACCGCCGTATGGGCGAGCACCTGCTCCAGCGTATGGGCGAAGTTCTCGACGATGACGATGGCGGTGGCCCCCGAATCCTTGAGTTGGTGCTCCAGTTCGCGCGGTGTGTACAAGGGGTTGCAATTCACCACCACGCACCCGGCACGCAACGTGCCGAATAGTGCGACGGGATACTGCAGCAGATTGGGCATCATCAGCGCGACACGATCCCCCTTCTTGAACCCCTTGGCCTGCAGCCAGCCGGCAAATGCCTGGCTTTCCTCGTCCAGCTGGCGATAGGTCATTTCCTTGCCCATGCTGATATAGGCAACCTTGTCCGCGTAGGTCGTGCAAGCCTTCTCGAACAAGGCAACCAGCGAAGGGATATGGTCGATGTCGATTTCCGACGGGACACCGTTCGGATAGCTTTGTAGCCAGATTTTTTCCATTTTTGTCTCCTCCTACGTACGTCAGCGTTAGCTGCCCAGCAGCGACTTCTTCAGCGAGGCATCGGCCGGCTTGTCGCCCAACCAGACCTTGAGCAGCGCCTTGGCAAAACCGGCGCCGGCAACCTTGCCGCGAGACTCTCCATTCTGGCTGACCGCCACGCCTTCCGTCGAGAAATCGATGGCGATGACGTCTCCTTCGCGTACCTTGCCGATGGACTTCATGATGCCGGCCAGCTGATCCGCCTGCACCTTCATGTCGGCCATTTCGGCTGCCGTGTGGTTGTTCTTCAGGCCTTCGTCGAGCGCCGAATGCAGCGAATCGGCGTCCAGGTCGCGGAGCAAGCGCAGCACCATCCGGCGCGGCCCCGTATTGTCGAAGATCGCCGCCGGGATGCTGGACTTTTGCCCCACATAGAGTGCACCGACGTAGACCTTGATGAAGAGTTTGCTGCGCAGTCCGGCACCGTTGAGCACCAGTTCGCTGTTGCCGACTTTGAGCTTGTCATCCACCCTGACGCCCGCCACTTCGGCCGCATGCAAGCCGGGAACGGCCATCAAGGCGGCAATCAGCGCTGCCCGCCGAACACATGTCGATGTAATCACGTTTTGTCTCCTCCACCGCTCTTTTGGCGGTAGTAATGTTTATCGGCAATATAGACCGTTCGTTCAACCACGGTGTGCACCGTGCCACCGCTGTCCTTCAACTCCACCTGAAACGTCCGCTCCAGTTCCGGCGTTATGGCGAGCTGGGCGCGGATATCGGCTAATTCGCCGTCACTCAGCACGAAATCCGCATACAGCGCCGAAAAACCCGGCTTGCGGTAACGGATGCTCGCCGCCTTGTCCCACACGATGTAGCCGTCACCCAGCGCTGCCATCAGCATCATGGGGTGTGCGCCATCGGTGATCGCGAACAGCGAACCACCATACAGCGAGCCGACGATGTTCTTCGTCTTCCAGTTGAGCGGCAAACGCACCCGGATGTGGCGCAAATCCTGCGCCACATGGATCACCCGGCCGCCCGTGCCGCGGAAGGCCGGATGGAAGTTGAACCCCATCCGCACCATCCGCGCCCGCCACGATGGCGGGAGTTTGGCTAGCCAAGCCGGTTTCACGCCCTACAGCGCCTCGATGATGCCGGCGGCGCCCATGCCGGTGCCGATACACATCGAGACCATGCCGTACTTGCCCCCGGTACGCTTCAAGCCATGGACCAGCGTGGCGATACGGATGGCACCGGTCGCGCCGAGCGGGTGACCGAGGGCGATGGCGCCGCCCAGCGGATTGACCTTCTCCGGATTGAGGCCGAGTTCCTGCATCACGGCCAGCGACTGGGCTGCGAAGGCTTCGTTCAGCTCGATCCAGTCGAGGTCATCCTGCTTGATACCCACTTGCGCCAGCACCTTCGGAATCGCCGCGATCGGACCGATACCCATGATTTCCGGAGCAACGCCGCCGACGGCATAACCGGCGAAGCGGGCCAGCGGCGTCAGGTTGCGTTCGCGCAGAATCTTCTCCGAGACCAGCATCACGGCACCGGCCCCATCCGACATCTGCGATGAGTTGCCGGCGGTGACCGAACCACGGGCATGGAAGACCGGCTTCAGCTTGGCCAGTTTTTCCAGCGAGGCATCGGCGCGCGGGCCTTCGTCCACTTCCACGGTACGTTCGCGCAGTTTGATCTGGCCGCTCTTCAGGTCGGGCAGACTTTCGCGAACGGCGTAGGGCATCGTCTCGGCTTTGAAATGGCCGGCGGCAATCGCGGCGCAGGCCTTCTGGTTGGACGCCAGCGCAAAGGCATCCTGCGCCTCGCGGCTGATCTTCCACTGCGCCGCGACCTTCTCGGCGGTCAGGCCCATGCCGTAGGCGATGCCGAGGTTCTCTTCCTTGGCGAAGATGGCCGGGTTCATCGACATCTTGTTGCCCATGATCTGCGGCATCACCGACATCGATTCGGTACCGGCGGCGACCATCACATCGGCCAGGCCGAGGCGGATCTGATTGGCGGCATCGGACACCGCCTGCACCCCGGAGGAGCAGAAGCGGTTGATGGTGATGCCCGGCACGGTGATCGGCAGGCCGGCCAGCAGCGCGCCGATACGGGCGACGTTCATGCCCTGCTCGGCTTCCGGCATGGCGCAGCCGACGATGACGTCGCCGATCAGCGCGGGATCGATGCCCGGCACCTGGGCAACGACGGACTTGATGACGGCGGCCAGCATGTCGTCCGGACGGACGTTCTTGAACATGCCGTTGCGCTTGGCAACCGGCAGGCGGGTGGCGGCGACGATGTAGGCGTCTTGAATCTGTTTGCTCATGGTTATATGTCTCCTGACCCGATTAATTGCGAAGGGGCTTGCCGGTTTCCAGCATGTGCTTGATCCGGGCCTGGGTTTCGGGGGTCTTCAGCAATTCGACGAACAGCTGGCGCTCGACGGTGATCAGCCATTCCTCATCGACCAGGCTGCCGGTCTCGATCTCGCCGCCGCACAGGGCGATGGCGGCCGACTTGGCGACCTTGTAGTCGTGGGCGGAAATCATGCCGCCCTCCTTCATGTTGACCAGCATCATCTCGAAGGTGGCGATGCCGTTCTTGCCGGCGACCGGAATACCACGCGCCATTTGCGGCGGTGCGTAGCCGGCATCGGCCATGGCACGCGCTTCCCTGATCGCTACCCACAGCAGTTCGTTGGCGTTGAACAGGATGGTGTCGGACGGCTTGGCAAAGCCGAAATCGACAGCTTCCTGCGCGCTCTTGGCGACCTTGGCCATGGCGATGGTCTGGAATACCGGCTGCAGGTAGTTGAACACCTCGCCCGGCGTTGCCGACTGGGCGGCCCAGTCGGCCGCACGCACGGCAAACTCCTTGCAGCCGCCGCCAGCCGGAATCAGGCCGACACCGGCTTCGACCAGACCGATATAGCTTTCCAGGGCCATCACGCGCTTGCCGGCATGCATGACGAACTCGCAGCCGCCACCCAGGGCCATGCCCTGAACCGCCGTCACCACCGGCACCTGTGCGTACTTCAGTGTCTGCGAGGCACGCTGGAATTTCTCGACGGTTTGCTCAAGCAGCTCGAATTGCCCGGCGGCAATGGCTTCGGACACCTGTTGCAGATTGGCACCGACGGCGAACGGTGCCTCGTGCCAGACAACGACACCATCCAGCGTCCCTTCGGCCTGACGTACTGCGGCGATGACGCCATCCAGCACCTCGTCGCCGATGGTATGCATCTTGGACTTGATCGACAAAATACCGATGCCGCCATCGACCGCCGGCAGTTTCCACAAACGGACGCCATCGTTCTCGTACAAGGTCTCGCCGGATTTTTCCGGGGTGGCGGCTGTTTCGCCGAGCACGCGCTCGGGGAACAACTGGCGCTGGTAGACCGGCAGCGTGGAGCGCGGCACATAGGCCTTCTTGCTCGCCGAGTATGAACCTTCGGCGGCATGCACACCCGTGCGCCCCGCCTCCAGCGCCCAGGCCGGCAGCGCAACGGCACTCATGGCCTTGCCGACAGCGATGTCTGCGGCGATGGCCTGGGCGGTATCAGCCCAGCCGGCAGCTTGCCAGGTTTCGAACGGCCCCTGTGCCCAGCCGAAGCCCCAGCGCATGGCCAGATCGAGGTCGCGGGCATTGTCGGCGACGCTTTCCAGCTGCACGGCGGCATAGTGGAAGATGTCGCGGAAGATGGCCCACAGGAACTGCGCCTGCGGATGGGAAGACGCCCGCAGCGCGGCGAATTTCTCGGCCGGGTTGCGCATCTTCAGGATGGCACCGACTTCTTCGGCGATCTCACCGGCCGACTTGCGGTAATCCTGCGCAGCCAGATCGAGCACCTGGATTTCCTTGCCCTGCTTGCGGAAGATGCCGCAACGGGTCTTCTGGCCGAGCGCCCCCTGGGCGATCAAGGCCTGCAACCAGGCCGGATTGGTGAAATAGGCATGCCACGGATCGTTGGGCAGCGTGTCCTGCATCGTCTTGACAACGTGAGCCAGTGTATCGAGGCCGACAACATCGGCCGTGCGGTAGGTTGCGCTCTTCGGGCGGCCGATCTTCGGGCCGGTCAGCGCATCGACTTCGTCGAAACCGAGGCCAAAGGCCTGGGTGTGATGCATGACGGCGAGGATCGAGAAGACACCGATGCGGTTGGCGACGAAGTTCGGGGTATCGAGGGCGCGGATGACGCCCTTGCCCAGGCGCGAGGTCAGCCAGGTTTCCAGCGCATCCAGGGTGCCAGCATCGGTGCTCTGCGTCCCGATGATTTCGACCAGGTGCATGTAGCGTGGCGGATTGAAGAAGTGAATGCCGCAGAAGCGCGGGCGAACGCTCTCCGGCAACCCTTGGGCCAGCGTATTCATCGACAGGCCGGAGGTGTTGGAGGCGACGATAGCGTTCGGCGCGATATGCGGCGCGATCTTCGCATAGAGGTCGTTTTTCCAGTCCATGCGCTCGGCAATGGCTTCGATGATCAGATCGCAACCAGCCAGTTGCGCCAGGTGTTCATCGTAGTTGGCGGCGTCAATGAACTTGAGCTTGCCCTTGCTGGACAACGGCGCCGGGTCCAGCTTCTTCAGGCCGTCCAGCGCTTTCTTGACAACCCCGTTTTTGTCTCCTTCCTTCGCCGGCAGGTCAAACAGCACGACCGGCACATCGGCATTCGCCAGATGGGCCGCAATTTGGGCTCCCATCACGCCGGCACCAAGCACGGCAGCTTTCTTCACGATCAGCTTGTTCAAGCGGTTCTCCTTT
>CAMKYP010000124.1 GCA_946477505.1 uncultured Dechloromonas sp.
CCCTTGTTCCATGACTCCTGCAAGACCAGCGGCAGAACCAGTGACTCGTCCACGGTGGCGCTATCCTGCGGCAGCCAGAGGGCATCGCGCTTCGCATCGGCGTGGGCGAAGATGTTCTGGTAGATCGTCAGGGCGCTCTTCAGGTCGCTGGCTTCCTGGGTAACCAGTTCGATGCCCTGGCTGCGCGCGGCATCCTTGGCGAGTTTGATCAGCCAGGCGTTCTGGCGCGGTTCGAAGACGACGAAGACGCGCTGAGTTTTGGGCGAGAGGGCTTTCAGGCGCGAGAACAGCAGCGCCGGGTCGGGTGCCAGGCTGAGAATCGCGCTGGTTCGGACCTCGTTATCGGGCACGGAAACCACGCCGCTGGCGATGACGCCGAATTCCTTGTCGAGCGCGCTGGCGGCTTTCAGGCCATTTCGACCGAGGGCGATGACGACACGGATATCCTGGCGCTTCAGTTCGCCGGAAATCGTCTGGGCGTTGAAACTGCTGCCCACTGCGTAGCTGCTGACCTTGGCCTGGGTGCTTTCCTCGATTCCTTCGATGATCTTTGAAAAAACGCTGCGATAAGGCTCGCCGATATCCGGGTACAGCACGGCGATCGGCCCGATGTTGCCGCCAGCCGCGGCCAGGCGGATGGGGCCGCCGCGCTGGGCATTGGCCTGCTGCAGTAGCTGGCTGAGGCGGGGCTCTTCGAAATCCCTCAGGGTCAAACGGATGATTTCGACACCCGGTGTGTTTTCCATGCCTCCGAGCAGGCTGGCAAAATTGGCCGGAGCGGCGTCGTCCGCCTCGGCATAGATCACGGCGATGCGCGTGACGCCCGCTTCCGCCTGCACAGTACAAGCGACCAGCAGGAGCGTCAGGATGTGGCGAAGAAAACGCAATGTCATTCCAGAATTATAGGCTGTAACGGGCCTGAAGCCAGACTGTACGACGCGGCATCGGCAGGTCGTGGATGATGCCGGTGCCTGATGTCAAATCGATCTTGGACGGCTCGCGGATATCGGCATTGAACAGGTTGAATACCGAGGCGGAAAAATCCCATCCGGTTTTTTTGCCGGCCGGTGCGCAGGGTCAGGTCTACCGACGTGTAGTCGGGAATCTGCGGCCGGTTGTCGCCGGCGGGCCGTGCCCGGTCAGCAACATAATTGATTTGGCCGCTCAGGCGCCAGTCCGAGTAGACGCGCCAGTCGGCGCGGGTGTAGATGTGCTGGCGCGGCGCGTAGCCGGCGTCCCGCTGCGTTGTCTGGTCGATGTTGCGCTGATAGGCGTAGTACCCGGTCAGGCGAAGACTGCTGGAAGCGTCCCACAGAACTTCGAGTTCGCCGCCGTCGCCTTTTTGCTTGCCGGTGTTTCGGTAGGTAACACCCGACTGATTGATGATGTCGGATATGTCGTGGTGGAAAACACTCACGGTCGTTTGCAAGTTGTGGCTGGCATGCCAGATCACTGCCGCTTCGAGTGTCTTGATTTTTTCGGGCATCAGTGAGGGGTTGCCAAGCGCCACCGGGTTGCCTGTGGCATATTCCTCGACAAAGGAGGGGGCACGGAAGGCCGTGCCGTACATCAGTTTGGCAGTCAGGTTCTGGCGGGCTTCCCAGACCAGGGCCAGGCGCGGATTGGTGGTGCTGCCGAAATCGGAATAGTTGTCGTAGCGCAGGCCGGTGGTCAGCGTCCAGTCGCGGGCAAAGCTCCACTCGTCCTGTACATACAGGTAGTCGACGTTGCGCTTGTTGGGTGAAAGGTACAGGTTGGCGCCGCTCGCCGAATACATCGGCAGGGGGGTCGGCAGCGGTCCGGGTATCAGCGTGAAATTCTTGGTTTCCCTGGTTTTGTAGATTTCCAGGCGATCATGACCGAAGCCGAAACGGATGCGGTGGTCGGCAAAACCGGTATAAATGCTGGTGACCGAAAAGCGGGCCTGACGTTCCCATTTGTCGGGGTCGCCGACCATACCGTCGGGGAAGGTGCCAAAGAAGGCGCCGCGCGGGTACAGCATGGCCGGCGTGGTGATCTCGTTGGCCAGGTTCATGAAAGAAGCTTGCACAGTGAGACTCAGATCGCGGGCGAAATTGGCATCGTTCCAGGCAAGGTCGGTCGTGAAGCGCTCACTACGGAAACGACCATTCGGATCAAGGGCGCCGGCAAGTCCGACACCAAAGCCGCCATTGTTGCGCAGCGTGTAGCCGGTCCGCCAGCGTAGCCGGCCGTAGCCGAGATCGAGTTGGGCATCGATATCATCATGGCCCGTGCTGACCGAGCCGGGGGCCAGCGAAGCGGCTGGTCCAAAACCCAGTTTGTCGACCCCGCTCTGGGCATCCTCGCTGATGGTGCGGCGTTGTCCGTCGGTGCTCCCGAACTTCAGGTAGCCGGCAATTTCAAGATCGCCGATGCGGCTGCCATGCTGGATCCAGGTGTCCCAGGTGTTGAAGGAGCCAGCGCGCACACCAAATGAGGTGCCGCCAATTTCACCTGCTGTCTTGGTGATGACGTTGATGGTGCCGGAAAAGGCATCGGCGCCGTAGAGGGCGGAACCGGGGCCGCGGATGACTTCGATGCGCGAGATGTTTTCGACGGGCAGTGCGACGGGCATGTCGTTGCGATTGCCTTGGTAGACGCTGGTCATCGGGATACCGTTCACCATCATCAGGACATGCGGATTCGACTCGGTGAGAATGCCTCGTATGCTGTAAGTGGCGCCGTAAGAAAGTGTGGCGCGCGAGACATGCAGGCCGGGAACCGACTCCAGCGCCTCGTCTACGGTTCTGGCGCCCATGTTGGCAATATCTTCGGCCGTGATGACCGTGGCGACCGAAGGTGCCTTGCTGATATGTTGTCGAGTGCCGGTGGCGATGGTTACGAAACTTTTGTCGCCATAGACCAGCGCAAGATCCTCTTCTTCGACCAGCGCTTGGGCCAGGGAAACACTGGTGCTGCCGGCAAGCAGGAGGCCGGAAAGCAGACGAGCATGAAACATGGTAAATCCCCTAGGTCCGATTTTTCTTTTGATTTTTTGACGAATTTAAAGGAAAGCCCAAGCCTTGGCAATGAAGAGGGGAGTTATCGAGAGTCCTCAGCCCATGAACGTCTTGGCGGACCTTGATAAATTAGGGCGGCGCAGCGGAGGGGGAAAGTCGCCTGTTCCGGACGGTCGCATGCCTCGATGTAGCAGGGCGGCATGCCGGCCAGAAATGCCGGAAGCAGATATAAGTAATATTCGCGCGATGTAAGGCCGATATCGAGGGCAAGCGCGGCAGCAAGCGCCGCATAGTTCATGCGCATGCGCCAACGACCGGTGAGCAGTATTTCCTCGATGGCGAAAGCCAGCTTGACGTGCTCGCCGTCGGCCAGACCTTCGCGTTTGGCCAATGCCAGCACGACCGCGTTGCGCTCATCGGCCGCCGATTTGGCCACGGGGCGGCCGTAGCCGCCGATGCTACGATTGTTCCGCAGTTCGTCGGCGACGACTTCAGCCAGGGGGCGTCCTCCCCGAACTGCCGCCATGGCTCGCGTCAGGAAGTCGGCGATGGCGATGTCGATCTGGCGGCCGTAGATGGCTGCTTCCGAGGTGGCGAGGGCGGCACTGATGCCGAGTATGCCGGTGCTTCGGGCGCTGCCGGCAAGTGCGGCGACGCGGTTGTTCCACAGGCGCGGGTCGGGGTAGCTGGTGTTGACCCAGATGGCATGCAGGACCCTGAGTTGGGCGGGCGTATGCCGCCGGCCGCAGATGCCGAAGAGATAGAGGTCCATCCAGTCGGCATCGCGCAGATCGGCGTGCAGATCGTGGCCGCGAAAGACGGCACGTTCGCCGGGAAAACAGCCGCCCATCGTCGTCCGCAACGGACCCTCCCAGGACTCCAGCGGGATTGATTCTTTCATCGTGATTGCTCCTGGTCGGTGCGTTGGCCTGGGTCGTTGGCAATGTCGATGGCGAAGAAAGGAAAGCGCCGGAAGCCGCTTTCGCCTTGCTCCAGCGCATGTGCGGCGGCACCGGGCAGGCGCAGCAACAGGGTCAGCATTTCTCCGCCGGCCGGGTCAAGACCGAGATCGCTCAGGGCTGCGGCGAGTACGCCGGTCATCGCCAGCGGCCGACCGGCGGCCTGCTCCAGTGTCTCCCGATGGACGGCGAGCCAGGCGATGTGGCCATCCGCCAGGCAGGTAGCGAGAGCGCTGAGCGTTTGGCGAACCGGGCGAGCGCAGCGCTGGCCGTGGGGAGCGAAACCGGGCGGGTGTTCGGCGTCCGGCCAGACCTGCATTCTGCCGTTGGCGACTGGCGCATGCAGTGCATCCTGCCAAGCCTCGGGGCGGTGGCCGCAACTGGACCACAGTTGCATGCACTGGATGACCTCGCGCGCTCCGCCGGAAACGCCGGCGCCGGCAGCCAGTGCCGCCATCAAGGCGGCGGCAGCCGGTGAACCGCCGACCCCGGCGCACATCGCGGCATGTACCGACGCGTCGCGCGGTCCGGGATTGGCGACGGCGATGGAGAGGATTTCCAGGGCGCGAGCGATCTGCGGTGTCGGGCGTTCGCCGCGAAAAAGCAGGTAGAGATATTCGGGATAAGTCGCCCGTTCGAGCAGTTCGCCGTAGACGTCGTAGCCGCTGCAATAGCAGGCCTGCGCAGTGAATGCATCGTCGTCTTCGGCATCTTCAGCCCACAATCGGCTATAGATGATATCCCGGGCCGGTTCGGTGTTCATCTGGGGATTCCCTAGAGCAGGCTCATGCCGCCGTCGACGACGATTTCCTCGCCGACGATATAACTGGAGTCGTCGCTGGCCAGAAACAGGTTGACCTTGGCGAGCTCATCAGGGCTGCCGAAACGACCGATCGGCGATTTGGCCTCGATTTGTGCCTTGATCGCCTGACTGGTTTCGGCCGGCAGACCGAAACGGTCGAACATCGGGGTAGCGATGGGGCCGGGACTGACGGCGTTGATGCGGATTTTTCGCGGAATCAGTTCGAGGGCCAGGGAGCTGACCAGCGAGCGGAGTGCTGCCTTGCAGGCGGCATAGACGCTGAAATTGGGCGAGCCGAGCTGATTGGTGATCGAGGTGGTGACGATGATCGACGCGCCGGGACGCAAAATGGGAAGAGCCTTCTGGATGGCGAAAAAGACGCCCTTGAAATTGGTGTCGGCGGTTTCGTCGAACTGATTTTCGTCGGTCAGCTCCAGCGGGGCCGGCCGGGCGACGCCGGCATTGAGGACCAGGATGTCGAGGCCGCCCAGTGTATTGCCGACCTGTGTCATCAACTGTGCGATGGAATTCAGGTCGGCGGCATTGCTGGGGATGAGCAGCGCTTGCTCCCCGAGTATTTGGCCTGCCGGCTGCAGGCTGTCGACGCTGCGGCCTGTGATGGCGACCCGCGCCCCTTCGGCCTGGAAAAGCTGGGCGGTGGCCAGGCCGATGCCGCTGCTGCCGCCAGTGATCAGGGCGGTTTTGCCGTTAAGTCTTTGCATTGTGTCTTCTTCCTTAAATGTCGGTTCCCAGGATCTGCATGCGCAGATTCATCGGCGGGACTTCCTCTTCATCGATGTAGACGTCGATCAGCGTCGGCCCCTTTTTTCGGCAAATGGCGTCGATGTCGAGTGCAGCCATCTCCTCCGGTGAGCGGACGGTATAACCGTCTGCACCCATGGCGCGGGCCATGGCAGCAAAATCGGTGGACGGCAGTTCGAAGCCGATCTGCTCGGCGCCAGCCAGTCGCTGGCCATGCTTGACCATACCCAGCGCCCGGTCGTTGAGAATGACGAAAATGACGGTCAGTTGCTCGGCGACGGCTGCCGAAATTTCCTGGCCGTTCATCATCAGGCTGCCGTCGCCAGTAATGCAGACTACCGGCGCGTTTGGATTGCCGGCGGCGGTGCCGACGGCTCCACCGATAGCCCAGCCCATCGGGGCAAAATCCATGGTCAGGCGCAGCCACCCGGCCTCGGTCTGGCGGCGGCCGTTGTTCCGTCGCCGACCGCCGCCGCGCATGCGGCGTTCGCCGATCCGGCGGTCCGTCGGGCTCAGGTAGTGGGTGGACCAGGCAACGCTGTTGCCGGCATCGGCCAGGAAGCGTGTACTCGGCGGGAACAGGCGGCCGAGGTCGTACATCAGGCGTTGCGGCTTGATCGGGCTGGCCGGGCTGGTGTATTTCTCCGGATCGGCCAGCATGGCGTCGTTACGGGGGGCGGGCTGCAGCGGTTCACGGCTGTTGCGGTGGCGCCGGTAT
This sequence comes from uncultured Dechloromonas sp., assembly GCA_946477505.1. GTDB lineage: Bacteria > Pseudomonadota > Gammaproteobacteria > Burkholderiales > Rhodocyclaceae > Azonexus. The sequence goes on from CAMKYP010000124.1 coordinate 6,223, forward strand.
TCGAAGTCGCTGCTTTCGCGCGATTTGTGGCTGCGCTCGATCAGGCGGTCGAAAATGCTGATCAGACGGCCACGCACGTGCAATCGGGCCATTGGGGAACGGGCCAGGTGTTCAGCCGATTCGTCGATGTGCACCAGCTTGCCGTTGAGCAATGAGTCGCTCCAGCCGCTGCTGGTCCATTCGTTCATGCTGGTGCCGACGGCGAGGATCAGGTCGACGTTGTCGTCGTTGAGCAGGGCGCTGGCCGACGGATGGCCGGCAAAACCGAAAACGCCCCGGAACAGCGGATGGTAGGGATTGACCAAACCTTTGCCGTCGGGGGTGGTGACGAAGGGAATGTCGCGCTCGACGGCCAGTTGCAGGATGGTGCCGATGGCTTCGCCGCACCAGCCGCCGATCAGCAGGCGGACATTTTTCGACTGCCGGAGCAGGTCGGCCAGTTGGTCGGTGGCGTCGGTATCGAGCAGCGAGGTCGGGCGAATCTTGTCGGCGATATCGTAGGAGGGTTTGCTGACCGGGCTGGGGCTTTTCATGATATCCAGCGGGATGCTCAGGTGCACCGGCCCGCGCGGTGCGCGCACCGCGCGTTGCAGGGCGGTGATCAGTTTCGACTCGATCTGTTCCGGGTGCGAGATCAGCGAGTTGTAGCGGGTGCAGTGGCGGAACATGCCGAGGGTGTTGATGCCGGTGCATGCCGATTCCTGCAGGGCACGCTTACCGAAGGAGGGGAGCGACGGCTGGCCGGTGATGACCAGCATCGGGATGCCGTTGTCGAAGGCGCAGGCGACGCCGGTGATCAGATTGGTTGCGCCAGGGCCGGAGGTGGCGCAGCAGACGCCGATCTTGCCGGTTTCGCGGGCATAGCCATCGGCCATGAAGGCGGCGCCGGCCTCGTGGCGGGCGACGATGGGGCGCGGCCCGCCGCGTCGGCTGCTGCGCGCCAGGGCATTGTAGAGCGGCTCGATAGCGCCGCCGGGAACGCCGAAAACGTATTCGATACCCATTTGTTCCAAATAGGAGACGATCAGGTCGGCAACCTGCGTTTCGTCTTCTGCTGCTTGGGCGAGGCGTTGTGTTTCTTCCGCTTCGTATTCGTAAGCGAGTGCAATGCGTGTGCTGTTCATCTGAGGCCCCTTGTTTGTTGGTTTTGACCGGTCCGTCTGATACAAGGGGGCGACTATCTACTACCTTTGTCATAGACCATGTGAATTATTTCACGCAAATGTCAAGTTTCCCCGGTTTTCCGGAGCCCCTTCCAGACTGGCGAGCAGGATTTTTCATCACCGGTGCAAGGAGGGGCAGCTAGATTTTTGATGGCACGGCGGTTTTGTGGTGTTGCCTAAAATTTGTGCGGTAGGCTGTTTCTTGCCCGGATCAAGGATTGCAATAGCTGCAGGATACCGGGTCGGCCGTCGTGACACCGTCGCTGCGTTTGCGCGTTTCCCGATGCTCGCAGCGCAGGCACTTCCAGATTTCTGCCCGATACTCGCGGGTGGGCAATCCGCATTCTGCGCAGTGCAGACCGGCCACTGCCTCGGCGGCGGAAAAACCGGGTGTCTCGCAGTGGGGGCACAAGGAAGCCAGTTTCTCCGCTAAGTTCAACGCGGCCTTGCCGATGTTCACCATGCGCTCGGGGTGGCCGTGGGCCCGCAAGTCGCGCTCGACGAAAATCCTTGAATCGGCAGACGAAACCTGCTTTGCCCATGCGAAGGCGGTTTTCAGGGAGGGCCAGTCGGCCAGCCCCTTGCGCAAGCGCGGGTTGTTTTCGCTGGAGGGACGAAGCACCAGGTGCTGCTCGGGGAAGCCGATGCGTGCGGCGAATTCTTCCAGCTCTGCCCAGGTGACGACCCAGGCGTGATCGTTGCCGGCCGGCCCTTGATAAATGCCGACCTGCTCGATATTCCGGACTTCGTCGATCAGTAACACGACCTCGATGTTCCATGGAAACAGGCCGGTGTGGGGGTCGAGGCCGAAACTCCCTTCGCTGGCCAGACCGAAAGAGGCCCCGCTCAACTCCATGGCAATGCGTGCCTTGCGGCGGGCAGCTTCAAGCTGCTTGCCGTAACGTGGAATATCCCGGGTGAAGGTACCCAGTTGGTCGGTATCGAAACCGCCGATTCGTTCGACGCGACAACCCAGCATGTCGGCGAGGAGGGGCGCGACAACGCGCTCCTTGCCGTGCTGCGTCAGGAAGGCGATTCGTTGTCCGTGGTAAGGGTGCTGCTCGGGCGATGCAGCGGTGCGGCTATCGGACAAGGGTCGAGGCTCCGGCGTAGGAAAAAGGTCGTTGGCACACAATGCAACATGCCTTGGAAAACGGATTACCACTCACTCGTGTGGCGAGTGGTATCGGTGGTATCAGGCATGCCCGCCATCGGGCATGCCGTGATCGCCATGCCACGTACGCGTGGCTGGCAATTAACCCTCAGTGCGTGCTCGATGCTGCTGCCTGGTCTTCGTCCTTGGCCGCATCGGTGCGGAAAATCTCCCGCAGGCTGTCGCGCCGATGCTTGTTCTGGCGTTCGAGGCGCCGGGCCAGCGAACGTTCGGCCCGGTCTACGGCCCGGTTGATGGCGGCATACAGGTCGGACTCGGTGTCCTCGATAACGATATCGCTGGTACCGGGCAGGGCGATCTGTATGCGGCAGCACTTGTCTTCGCCACCGCGCGGACCGTTGATGTCGTAAAGGCGTACAGCAACCTTGCGAACATCGTAGGTGGCCCAACTCAGTGCGAATCCCAAGCGGCGCTCGGTGTGTTCGCGCAACGCGGGAGAAAGGTCGAATCCTTGGGCTCGAATGTCGATATGCATGATGCGCTCCTTTTGCGGTTGGGGAGCATTCATCCTAGAGCGGTTCGATGATTCGAAATAGACGAAATTTAC
>CAMKYP010000125.1 GCA_946477505.1 uncultured Dechloromonas sp.
GAAGAGAAAAAAACTAAGCGGGGCAAGGACACGACGCAAACGCCCCGCCAAAAGGCGTACTTAGTGCGCCTGGAAGCAGATCAGGGTAAGCGGCTGGTAGTCGATCTCGACGGCGACGGTAAAGCTGATCTCGAGTTTCTGCTTTCGGAGAGCTACGGTCAAAAGCAAAAACAGGTGGTTCAACGCGCGCTGGCTGAAGCGGCAGATCGGGTACGTAAAAAGAAAAAGACTTGACCGCGTTTATATAAACGCTATACTTGAGTCATACGGCCATTTTACTCAGGATCTGAACATGCCTTCCAAGATCATCCAGCGTATCAACGATGACCATGCAGCCAATCAGGCTCACATTGCTAAGCAATGTCCCCGCTACTGGCAACCGGGTTATCGACCGCATTAATCACGATCATGCTGCTGCGCAGATGCACCGCCTAACCGGAGAGAAAGGAACGCAATGAGTTTGGGATCAACTGTAGCAGTTGAAGAAGCACAAGAGGATTACCGCGAAGAATGCGCGGACTGGATCGCTCAGAAAGCAGCGGAGCTTGTTGCTGCGCGTGATATGGGGCGAACGGAGGCTATCGAAAAGGCTACTGATTTGCTGCGACAAGAAAATGACGCAGAAGCAGACACGACAGGTGTTGCTGCCGTCGAAGTGGAACAGATTGAACCGAGCCGCAAGGCATCGACAGCGCAGGTAGCTGCGATTAAGGCCGAACTGATGGACGAGGCACGGGAAGCTGCGGCCCGTTTTTAATCTATCGCCGGAAAGGATTTTGAAAATGGCGAAGAATAAGCCTCGTTGGGAAGAGGTGAACGCCTTCGAGTTGGCGAAGAAGAAGGTACTTGGCAAAGCGACACCAGCTGAGGTCGAAGCTGCCAACACAGCCAGCGAACTCCGGCTTGCCGGTGGTCGGCCGAAAATCAGCAATGCTGGCGGACGCTTGGTCGTTCGCTAGCCCGGAAAAGGAAGTCCAAAATGAATGCTACGCCCTCTATGACGCTTGAACAAACTCTGAGCGCCGAAAATGCCGCACTCAGAACATTTATTAGGCTGCTCGGGTTGAACCCGGAGAAGGTGGCCGCTGCATTTGCAGACGATGCTGGCGATTTGATGTGCAAGCACATGGCGGTTTCGGCCTTGGCAGTTGAACGGGATTTCTCGAAATCTAGCTTTTCGGAAGCGGGTATTGATGCGTCAAATCAGTTCTTGGACTCCCTGCGTCAGCAGTAGCGGAAACGATGCCATGCCTCTGGAACTGACCATAGACCAGCAGCTTGCGCAACAGGCCCATGCGCTGCGTCCTGTTCGAGTCGTCAAGGGCGAGGCCGTGAACTACACGGCAACCACGTTCCCCGGAAATCCTCGCGGAGGATGTGAGCGCACCCTCCGGGTCGCCCAGATCACGGGAGAGCTTGGACAGGCCGGCGAACCGCTTGGCGATCTATGGATTGATGTCTTGGACGAAAATGGCGACATCATCCAGGAATGGCCTGTTGGCCCAAAGTGCTTTAAGCATCTGCGCCGCAAATTGCGCTTCGTGCGCGAATTGGCCTGACACCGAACCAAAGCACTGACCAGGAAACGGAGATAGAGAATGTTGACACGAATGTCGGAAGGTTGGGTATGGGTTGCGGCGACCATTGACTTAGCGTTATCCATTGGCCTAGCCCAATTGCTTGTCCATTTTGGATTTCGGTGGACCTACATGATGGATCGGCCCCTTGATGCGTCCAATTCTGTCTTGGGCCTCACCGTTATTTTCGGCGTATTCTTGCCCGTCGTTGCCTTATTTCTCGGTCCAATAATCGCATGCCGTCGTTCTGATTCATGTGAAGCGATAACGCGAAAAAGAACGCTACACGGCGTGAAAATTGACTAATACTGACCGAGAAGGAACCATGAAAGACGCTTTTTTCGCTGGCCGAGTGTTTGTTCCGGGGGAGCAGAATGGATTTCGTTTCATTCTCTGGGGAGATGCGCCATCCGCTAGCCACAACGAAGAAGATGGTATGTCGTTTTCCTCAACTTTCGCGGAGCCGGCTGATGGGGCTTTTCTGTGCAAGGTCAGCGCCGGCTGGATCTTTGTGACCGGAGCCGGCAAGAAGCAAAATTTCCGACATACCTTTACCGACGACACTCCACAGGCTGATGTAAACGCCCAGGCAATGACTGCGCTAGGTATCCCAATTTTGAGTCTTGAGGAAGGGAATCAACGGGTGCGTGCCGATGGTATTGCCCCTTACTCCATCACCGATGACGAAAAACGCCGGCAGGCGGCCTTGAACAAGAACAGGAAATAAGCATGCTCAAAAAACTATTGTGCAAGGTGTTTGGTCACAAAGGGCCAGTTGGCATTCCATATCGCGAAGGGAAGTCTGTTGCGGCAATGACCAATGTCAGTTGGGACTGTCCTCGATGCGGGGAACAAACATCCGCAATTCAAATTGACACGGCCAAAGCGACCCGTAACCACATGAACACCATTTACAGTGTCGACGCCGCTGACCAATCCGCTATCGTTTTTGCGCAAAGCAACTGGCGCACTATGGGACAGTCGATCAAAAAAGCGGTTACACAGGATGTGGCCCAACTTGAGGCGGTGTACGGTGCCGATAAGCCCCCCGCCACCAACATGACCACCGCGAAGGCCACGCCTTCAACTTCATGTTATCAACCTCCTTCCAAGGAAGAAATCGACGCCCGCCGTATCTCGTCGCAAAAACGCGCCCAATACGTTGGCCAGATGGCGGTTCAAGCGTTCGCACCGTACAAGAGCCTGTTCCAGAAACGGGCGGTCGACCTGGCCCACGAAAACAGCAGCAGCAAGGTCAAGGTCTACAAACTCCAGCAGATGATCAGCGACGTGCGAAACATCAGCGATACTTGGGCGGCATGTAAGCCCGGCTGCTCCAACTGTTGTTACCAACGGGTGGTTATTTCGCAGACCGAGGCCAACGCCATCGGTGAGGTGATCGGCATCAAAGCGATTGAGTTGAAGCCCAGCCAGCCGATCAAGGCCGAAGATGAATTTGGCCGCACAACGCCGTGCACCTTCCTCGCCGACAGCATGTGCTCAATCTACGCGAATCGCCCTTTCGAGTGCCGGAATTACACGAACGTTGATGTCGACACGCTGCTCTGCAGCTTCGAGAACTGGGATCTCGCTAAGCAACGCGACCCGGCCAGCGTCGATATCCCGATGCTCAACGCCGGCCCGTTGGCGGCGGCCTACGAATCCATTTCCAACCGCAAGCCCGAGGTCTACAACGATATTCGTGACTTCTTCCCATCCCGCAATTAACGAATCGACCGCAATGACCAAAGATCAAGCTTCCGGGGCAAAAGGCCGGTACGGCAAGATGCCAGGCGGTAACGGGAAACTCGGTCGGAACAGTCTGGCCGGAAAGGACAGTATTACCCCGACCGGGCGGCTCCCGTGTAACGCACAACAGAAATTGAAGGGGATGTGATGGGTGAGGCAAAACGCCGTGGATCGCTCCAGGATCGTCAGGCCCAGGCTCAACAAGCAGCGGAACAAATGGCTAGTTCATTTGGATCATTCACGCAGGCTATGGCCGGTCCCGTCGATGCAGAGAAATTTTCATTTCTCTTCGACGTGTTCAGTCGGGCGGCAGTAGGTCAAATCCCCGGCGTCGATCCGACTGAGAGGAAGATCGAAATCGAAGGGCATGGCACGATGTCCTTTACCAACAACCCGTTAAACCGGGGCCTCAAAGCTGTAACCGATGAGTTGCAGTCTATGGGCGTGATTAACCCGAACGAGAAAGCCCCTTACGTCGCCCGACTCATGGAGGTCCAAAGCGTGCTGACATCGGATCGCTTCGCCAAGTTCATGCGACCCGAAAAAGACGGAATGGTGGCCGTGTCCGAATCTCTGGTGAACGCACTTGCAAGCGCTCGTTTTATTTCACGACCTCCGACCGATGATTCTAAGCGCGAACTGGGGTACGACCTCGACGACCTCTACGCAAAGGCCGATACCGAATTTGCAGTCTCGGACGACTAGAAACCGGAGGACTCGGATTAAGCCGATAACGGAAAGAGCGATGGAAAGAACTATGGTGGGGGCATCTAACTACGGCCGCGATCTAAAGACGTTTAACGTGAAGCAGCGATCATTTTGCGTGATAACGAAACATTCAGGGTTTCCAATTCTGCTGCGAACCGGCTATATCGGTCCCTGCGTCGCTTTCTATGGTTTCAACGAAAGGCAAGGGGTTGCCTTCATGGCACACATAGATGGGAACGTTAGAGGCGTGGGGAAGCTAATGGAGAGGCTCAAGGAGGCTGCCAATGGAGACCTTGAGGGGTTTTCGTTATACGCCGCGACTAATTGGTCGTTAATTTGGTTGAGTTCGGTGAGCTTGATCTCAATCATGCTGATTGCGGCCATAGGATTCAAAACCTCACGCATTAAGTTAAACAACCGTTTTCTGCTTTGGGGACGCATCGAAGTATCGGTTGATACGGCCCATGGTCCTGGCCAAACATGCAAGGAGCTTATATCGAGCAAAGAAAGCATTGTTCGATACGCGCCGTCGACTTACGGCACCTGGCTGAGTGATTTCCGCGATTGGTTGAAAGGGTTACGAGAATCCCAGCCAGCATCGCTGCTTGGCCCTGACCGGAAAGAATTTTGTGACAAAAGCCAACCGAAGCAAAGATACGATTCGGAAAAGTTGAAGGAAATTGCTTGACGACGTTTATATAAACGATATACTAAGGGCATGCACTCTCTCAAGGGAATCCGACAATGAGCCACGCGCAAAGCAATCAAGCATTTCTCGATGCCACTGATGCCAATACCAGGGCTGAAGTGCTTGCAAACGTTGCAAATCATTACGGCATCACCCCACAGGAAGCATTTGAAGAGGTGACGGACGAACAAGCCGAGCATTTGCTTGAGTATATGACCCAGCCCGAGCTGCCGTCAACGTGCTAATGCAGCGGCACTGTTTTGCGACACCTTTATTGACCACGTGACGTTACCGCATCGCCATACTCTCACTTGTTTTCCCCCTCAATGCAGTACCCTGTAACCTAGTAAGGAAAAAGACATGATTAAGGTGGATGTTGATTTCAGGAACGCTACGAAGGCGGAAATTGATGCCTTCTATAGCATCCCTGGCATGGAAGCAGCGCTTTCGCAATTGCAAACTCACAACCGTCAATTCAATACGGCCATCACGATTATTCAGCCGAATGATCAGCTTGTTGAAGTCAAGGTGCTACTGCTGGAATTCATGCGCGGCCACAAGATGGAAACCGGCCATGTGATTCCTACCAAAGCATTGCAATTTCAATTCCTTCCGACGCTCAATCCGATGCAAACCAAGCTGCTTGAAGCGGCCTTGGATGCCCTCGTGTCCGAGGGCGTTCTCGACTGGGCCGGCGGACAATACCGTCTTACTGCCGCTGGTTTCGGTGTGCTCTACTGAGCCGGATAGAGTCACAGTTTGCGAATTGCGAACAGGAGCTAACACATGCCGTTCATTGGGTTCATGACGATTCTTGTTATTACTGGAGTTTTGTCGAAAGGGGCAATGCTGTCAGCAAGCGATGCTGCAGTGCTAGCGGCCATTGCCACCGTCAGCCCATGGGTGGCATCTCATGCAGAAATAGTGGGTTGGATTGCAGCTGGGATTGTTTTTATTGCCGGTATGGTTGTCCCTCCAATCCTGATTAACAAGGACATCGACGACGGCCAAGATCGGATGGAAGAAGTCGGTAATTTTGCGGGCGCGGTATCGTTGGCCTATACCCTGATCTTTCTGGCCATCCCTGGTGTTGGTTACCTGCTCGGAATGGGCTGGTTTGCGGCCAGAAAAGCGGCCGGTCTTTAATCGCCAGAAAGGATGGATGGGCCCATGCCAATTAAATCGCTCGTAGAACGCCAAGTCGATGCAGACGTGCGTTGTCGACAGTGGCTTGCCAAAGCAACGGATGCTGCCGAGGCCGGCAACAAGGCTTTGGCGGAAAAATGCGAAGACAAAGCGCGATTCTGGAATGATCGCTGGAATCTTCTTTCTGGTCGTGGTGAACGTCCGGCCCCAAAAGCTTAACTGAAAGGAAGTTATGAACTCTGTCGAACAGCGTTTGGCGCGCATTGCTGATGAAAAGCGCCATGCCCGGAAAGAAACACTCATTTTTACCCTGATCCTCGCGGTCATCCTGAGTTGCATTGCGGTGTTCGCGAAGTGGCATGTCGACCGAATGAACACCATTGTGTTGCGGATTCAACCGGTGGATGCAACACACTAGCAACTGCGTGAGCAGAAGGAGTGTGGCAAATGAAGCAGAAGCCGCGGATCTATTATTCGGACAGCCAGAAGGCGTTAATGTGGGAACGCTGGCGCAAGGGCGACTCGCTTCAGCAGATCGCTCAGCTGTTTGATCGAAACCACTCATCGGTTCAACGAATCCTAGCTGAGACGGGTGGTATCTCCCCGGTACCACGATGTCGTTCTAAATGGGCATTGACGGTTTCTGAACGAGAGGAAATTTCCCGAGGCTTGGTGGCGGGGTTTTCCATCCGTGCGCTCGCTGCTCAATTGAGGAGAGCGCCGTCCACAGTCAGTCGTGAAGTGAAACGCAATGGGGGCCGGGAATTTTACCGAGCGACTCAGGCCGACCAGGCAGCCTGGACTCGGGCGCGTCGTCCCAAACCTTGTAAGCTGGCTGATAACCCAGGGCTAGCGCATATAGTGGCAAACAAGCTGCAGTCGCTGTGGTCGCCCGAACAGGTTGCCGGCTGGCTCAAGCGGACTTACCCAGACAATGCGAGTCATCAAGTGTCGCACGAGACCATCTATCGCACTCTCTATATTCAAACCCGAGGCGCTCTGAAGAAGGAGTTGCTGGCGTATTTGCGGCGAACGCGAATCATGCGTCGCTCCCGCCATCACACACAAAAGACTGGCGACCACGGCCGAATCGTCGATGCCGTGTCAATCAGCGAACGGCCCGCCACGGCTGATGATCGAGCAATACCGGGGCACTGGGAAGGTGATTTGCTGTGTGGCAGCAACAACAGCCAGATTGCTACTTTGGTCGAACGTCAGTCGCGCTACCTGATGTTGGTCAAGCTCTCCGGCAAAGATACCGGGACCGTCACCAACGCCCTGATCAAAAACGCTCGCAAGTTGCCGCAGGAACTCTACAAATCGCTGACTTGGGATCGCGGCAAGGAAATGGCCGGCCACAAGCGATTCACGCTGGCGACGGATATCCAAGTCTATTTCTGCGATCCGCATCACCCTTGGCAACGCGCCACAAACGAAAACACCAATGGACTGCTGCGCCAGTATTTCCCCAAGGGAATTGACCTGTCACCCTATTCGCAGGCGAAGCTGAGTGCCATTGCCCGGAAGTTGAATGAGCGCCCACGCAAAACATTAAACTACGAAACACCAGCACAACGTTTTTACCAAACCGTTGCATCCATCGGTTGAATCCGCAGTCGACTGAAGACATTGGCGCGCTTCTCGGGGCCGAATTCAGCGAAGGGCTTACACAAGATACGACGACGGTGCGGACCAGTCATGGTACGTTCCGCGTTAATGGTACATTTCAGACCGTGACAGGGCACGGCGCAGAAATCCGTACCTATGCGAACGGTGACAGTCGGCTCTGCGACCGCGTTGCTGACGCCTGCAGAACTCTCGTCAAATAGCTGGAAATTGAACCAATGAGTCTAGCTCAAGAACTCGGAGTTACGCTAAAGGACTTGCTGCCTGCTGGGCAAGCATTTGTTCTGACGCTGCCTAACGTTGTGGCGCCATATCAGATTAGCGTGCGCCTTCATCAAGTATTAACGGCAAAGGCCAAGAGCGAAGGCGTCGAGACTGTGACTGTTTTTCGTCGCTTGATTGATGAGGTCAATGGTAAAGCTGGGTAATCTCCGCGACAGGAAAAAGAAGTGAGCTGCTGATATCTGAAAGGAAGTTTCTATATGCCAACTACTTTCAACTTTGACGAATGGCTCGATGCAGCTGATCCCTGCGATGCAGCAAATGTTGCCGGCCTGGTTGAGGCTGTGCGAGATGAATGCGAGTTTTCCGGATTTAAGGCAGAGCGTGCGCCCAATGGCAAACTGATCGTATCTGCGCAACGGCTGGATCTTCAGCTTGTTCTTGTCAGCAAGGATGCTGAAGAGGCATTCATCCGTTGCATCCAGGGGCGATATGTTCCCGGCGGCATGTCTGCAGAGGCCTACGCAGCCGTGAGTCATCAGATGGAGCGCGATTAGAGCTTCTATGAAACGAGAAATATTTGGCCGCAAGAGCGGTTCTAATGATCATTTCAAGCTGATGCTGTCCTCGGATGGCGCCACGGCAGGTGGAAGCTATATTGCTTCTGGCAAGCTGCGCGAGTTTGAGATTGACAACACTCGCCGGGCCGTCAAAGCCCTTCGTGATAAGGCTGTTGAGGGGTATGTCTTGTTTGAGGGTGACACGACTCGTTACGTGTTCACGCCGAGTAACGATTTTATTTATCCGGCTACCCCTTGAGTTCAAGGGCGTAAATACCTGCCTTTCGTAGCTTCTGCTGAATATCCCTTGAGAAAGAAACGTAAGGGATATAACCTGAGAGAGACGTAAATTACTTAGGGGGCTCGAAAATGAGCAAGGCACTGTTTCAGGCGGTTTCACCCGCCCTGTCCACACTCTTTGGTTCGGTTGACGGCTATGTGAAGGCCGGTGCACCAGTATTCCGTGGATCGCCTGGCAGCATTGTTAAACGCAAGAACCAAAATAATGCCGAGTTCTACGTCCATCGATTTTACGATGGCACCGGATCGCAACAGGAGGCCTATCTTGGTCTCGTTGGTGCGAGTGAGGAAAGGGTAGAGACCCTGCGGGCTCAGATCGAGGAAGTGAAACGCATGGCGCCGGAACTCCGGCTGCTAGTGCGCGAGGGCTTTCAGTCTGCTGACCCGAAGACTTTTGCGACGCTCGCCAGCTTGCACTTACATGGCTTGTTCGCTGCCGGCGCCACATTGATCGGTTCACATGCGTTTGGAGTTCTGATTAATCAGATGGGGATTCGGGCAGCGGCCTATGCTACCGAGGATAT
>CAMKYP010000126.1 GCA_946477505.1 uncultured Dechloromonas sp.
GCACGCTGGTCGCCTTGCTGGTGGGCAAGAACGACCCGGGCTTCCTGCATAACGGACCGCTCGCCGGCCTGGTCGCCGTGTGCGCCGGATCCGACCTGATGCACCCGATTGGGGCGCTGGTTGTTGGCGGTGTGGCCGGTGGCTTGTTCGTGGTCATGTTCACGCTGACCCAGAACCGCTGGAAGATCGACGACGTTCTCGGCGTCTGGCCCCTGCACGGCCTTTGCGGCGCCTGGGGCGGCATCGCAGCCGGTATCTTCGGCACCAAGGCTTTCGGCGGCGCCGGCGGCATCGCCTTCATGCCGCAACTGATTATGACCGTCTTGGCCATCGTCGTTGCTCTGGTCGGTGGCGCCATCGTCTATGGCGCCCTGAAGACCGTGCTCGGTCTGCGCCTAGATCAGGAGGAGGAATATCAGGGGGCCGACCTCAGCATCCACAAGATCACGGCGACGCCGGAACGTGAACCGAACTGGTAAGTTGATCTGATCGCAAAAGATCAGGACGAGCGGACAGCCTGTCTCACGATAGGCCCGGCGGTTACCGGGTCTATTTTTTTTGGGGGGAGGCTATTTCCGATCGCCCCATGGATCAAGCGGTCGGCACCAGCCTGAGGTCGCACGCCATCCTCCCTTTTCCATGAAAACAGATATACATCATCTTGGTGGGTATCCACTTCGCATGGTCTCTCATGGCTGATGCGGTAACTTGATTTCGTGGTCTTTGTTTATCTATTCTTGTATAATTTGTATCGTATTTGGTATATTTACAATTTGTGGTTGTTTGAAAATCAAAGCCACGAGCAGCAGGCTGTTGAAACCAATATTCGCGTAGCTGAGGATGCCCAATGTTCTGCGGAAAATACCAGGCAAAAATTGCTCAACTTGAAGTCGAGCTGAATAACGCCCTTGCCTTGCAGCAGGCGCTTGATCGCTCTACGGCAATCATTGAACTGACGCCGGATGGTCGCATCGCAGCCGTGAACGCGAATTTCTGCGCAGCTGTTGGCTACAGCGAAGCGGAACTCGTCGGTCAGCATCACAGAATGCTTTGCGACGATGCCTACGCGCGATCCGGAGAGTATGTCGAATTCTGGCGTCGCTTGCGGAATGGAGAATACTGCAGCGGAACAATCAGGCGTCGGAAAAAAAGCGGAACGGACATTTGGCTGGAAGCGAGTTACAACCCGGTACTCGATAACAACGGGGGCGTTGAGAAAGTTGTTAAATTTGCAACCGATGTGACGCTTCAAGTTGAAGAGGCGGCCAGCCAAAAAGCAATGGTGCAGGCCATCGAGCGATCCATGGCGGTTATCGAATTTAGTCTGAGCGGCCATGTATTACGCGCCAACGAGAATTTCTTGCGCGTCATGGGCTATGGTCAGAATGAAATCCTGGGTCGTCACCATCGCGTGTTTTGCGCTCAAGACTATGTCAACAGCAGTGAGTACAGCGATTTTTGGGCATCGCTGGGGCGCGGGGAATATCTAAGCGGACAGTTTCAGCGAATCAATCGCCACGGCGATGAGGTGTGGCTTGAGGCCAGCTATAACCCGGTATTTGATCCGGATGGGAAGCCTTGCAAAATTGTGAAATTCGCATCGGATATCACGCGGCAAACACAGCGCAATATTGCTGAGCGTAACAGTGCGGATATGGCTTACAACGTGGCGCTCGAAACCAAGGAAACGTCCCAAACCGGGGAGCAGATTCTTGATGAAACGGTCAGTAAGATTGAAACGATCGCCAGAATCGTCGAGGGATCTTCTGATCTGGTGAATGCGCTGGGGGAGCAAACAAAGCGTATTTCGTCGATCGTGAATACCATTCGCGAAATTGCCGATCAGACCAACTTGCTGGCGCTGAACGCAGCCATTGAGGCTGCTCGCGCCGGGGAGTCTGGACGAGGATTCGCCGTGGTCGCGGATGAGGTACGCAAGTTGGCGGAACGTACGAGTTCGGCTACCGGAGAAATCGGCCAGATGATCCAGGCGATCCAATCCGAAACCCGTTCGGTCTGTTCATCGATGGATAGGGGCTTAAGCGAGGTGACGCAAGGCGTCGAACTTGCAAATAGAGCGGGAGGAGCCATCAAGCAGATGCGCGATGGCGCGACGCGCGTTGTCGAAGTTATCCATGAACTTTCGAAAACGGTAGGTCGATAAATACACGACCCGACAGCGCCAGCAAACGCCATCCGAAGCCAAGTGCGAAGCGCATCAGCATATTGGGATTGCTGGCGAAATTTGGCGACCTCAAGCCGGCAAACACACAGCGAGACATTTGCATAAAGCGCCCGGACGAATACGGCCGGCAGGCTGATAGCAAAGCACGTCGCGCAACACGCCTCCGCATATCCCTCCCCGTCACCATGCCGGCCATGATTCGTACGACGGCAGGATAATCAAGTCGCCAGGCAGCATCGCAGCCGATGAGGCGATTAATCCGAGTGCCTCCACCTCCAGCATGAGAACGATGTTTCAAGAGGCGTGAACTTGGAGATCAATGTCGTGAGCAACCCAGCTACGGCGGGTTCGGCGCAATATCGCTCAAATGGAGTGCGCTCGCAGGGCTAGCCCGACGGCTTATGTCGAATGGTTTTTCGTAAGGCGGCGCTTGTTGTAGAGTGCGGGTTTATGGGTTTCCACGTGCCGGGGCACGGGGAAGTAGCCTGTGGGTGGGGTCGGTTTCATGCTGGCGCCGGCTTGCTTTCGCCGCTTTGACAAGCGGTGCTCACGTGGAGCGTGGTGAAGTGAAGGTAGTGATCGTTGATGACAGCGAGGCGATACGCAAGGTGTTGCGTGCGATCTGTGAGGGCGAGGGGCACGAGATCGTTGCCGAGTTTCCCGATGGGGAGGGGCTTCTCGACTGCGTCAGGGGGGCTCGTCCAGATGTCGTGTGCCTGGATTACGAGCTGCCCGGGCGAAACGGCTTCGAATTGCTGGCAGAGATGGACCATACGCTCAATCAGGTGGCGGTGGTGATGATTACCGGTTCCGATGAGCCAGAGTTGAAGGGGCACGCCGCCGACCTCGGTGCTGCCGGCTTCATCCGCAAGCCCTTCGAGAGCGCCCAGGTAATCGAGGAGTTGCGGGAAATTGCCAAGGCGCGCGCGATTGCGGCGCGTGCGGCAGCAGCGCCCGTGCTCGAGCCGGCTGCTCCTCAGGTTTCACCGACCGAAGCGAAGGCGGTGGGCACCCAAGCCGTACCAGATTCTGCACAGGCTGCCGTTCTCCCCAGGACTGCGGTGGTGGTCGACGATAGCGGTTCGATTCGCCTCCTGCTCAAGGGTATTCTTGAGGATGTGGGGATCAAGGTGGTTGGCATGGCCACGAGCGGCAAGGATGGCATCGAGCTGGTGAGAAGGTTTCGGCCCGCCGTGGTTTGTCTCGATGTCGACATGCCGGGTATGAGCGGTCTCGAGGCCCTGCCGCATATCGGCCAGGCCAGCCCGCAGACCCGGGTCGTCATGGTGACCGGCAACGCTACCCGGCAAGTTGTGGCGGAGGCAGTGACCGGCGGTGCCAAGGGATATTTTCTCAAGCCGGTACGGCCGGCCAAGGTCGAGGAGTTCATGCGCAAGCTGCTGCGCATCTGATCGGCAGGGGCATCGGGCTTGGCAAGCCCCGCCGCAGTGGGGCGGCATTTGCGATACAAAATTAATTGAATTTTGTTATTAATGGTATCGTATTGCTTGCCTTTTCCTGGAGCGCGGCCGGTCATGCAGAACACCCATTACCTCAAACCCTTGCTGGAACCGTTATCGGTGGCTGTTATCGGTGCCTCGGAGAAGGAAGGCGCCATCGGCCAGGTGATCTTCCGCAATATCCTGGGGGGCGGCTACAAGGGCAGGCTGTGGGCGGTAAATCCCAAGTACACGCAGGTTCTGGGGCAAGCTTGCCTGGCGTCGGTCGAGCAGATCGGCGCAAAAGTTGATCTGGCCATCGTGACGACCGCGCCGAGAACGATTCCACAGCTGATCGAGCAATGCGGCAAGGTCGGCATTCGTTACGTGACTATCGTCACCAATCCGTCAGGTGCCGGCAGCCAGACGGCCGAGCGCCGTATTCGGGAGGCGGCGCGCATTCATGGGGTACGGATTCTCGGTCCCAAATCGCTGGGTCTGCTGCGTCCGTCGCTATCGCTCAACGCAACCTTTACTGAAACACGGCCGCTGGTTGGTGAGCTGGCCTTGGTTACCCAGTCGGGGGCCATGTGTGCCGCCGTGCTCGACTGGGCGACGATGAACCGGATTGGCGTGTCGTCTGTCGTGGCGCTGGGCAACACGCAGGATGTCGATTTCGGCGAGGTGCTGGATTACCTCGTATACGACGAACAGACACGCTACATCCTGCTGCATGTGGAGAAGATCGGGAATGCACGGCGTTTTCTCAGCGGATTGCGTTCGGCGGCGCGGGTCAAGCCCGTCATCCTTTTCAAATCGAGCGATCAGGTCGTTTCGGGTTTGTCCGAGGCAGGGGCGCCCGAGACGGCGTGCCTGGACGATGCGGTCTTCGATGCGGCGGTACGGCGAGCCGGGGCGATCCGGGTCAGCGGCATCAGCCAGTTGTTCCATGCGGCAAGAGCCTTGGCCGCTGGCTTCCGGCCGCGTGGCAAGCGCTTGGCCGTGATCAGCAACGGCACCGGGCCGGCGGCCATGGCGGCGGATTCGGCGCGTGCATTCGGCGTACCCCTGGCCGGGCTGTCGGACGATACGGTGGCGGCATTGCGGCGCGTCCTGGCTTCCGACTGGAAAGGCGTCAATCCGGTCGATCTGGGTGGGGATGCGACACCGGAGCGTTACCTGCAGAGCATTGAAGCCGTGCGCCTGGACGAGGGCGTCGATGCCATCCTGGTCATTCTGTCGCCGCTGGCGATGGCGCAACCCAGCGTGGTCGCCCAGGGCATCGCCGCCATGGCGAGCAGCCAGCGGATACCGCTCTGTTGCTGTTTCATGGGCGGCGAGCTCATCGTCGAGGCGCGCAAGATTCTTGAAGACGCCGGGGTGCCGATTTTCCGGACACCGGAAACCGTGATCGAGCTGTTCCACAATATTTCGCAGTATTACGACAACCAGAAACTGCTGTTGCAAACGCCCAGCCCGGATCAGGGGGCGGGCGGAGTGGAGGGCAATAATGGCCGGCTGCTGATGGATACGCTGTTGGGCGAGCATCGTCGTATCCCGTCGGGGGTCGAGGTGCGTTCGCTGTTGCGCAGCTACGGGTTGGGGGTGAAGCCCGCGATGCTGGCGCATTCGGCCAAGGAGGCCATCTTCCTGGCCGAGCAGATCGGTTTGCCGGTCGATATGCGCATCGATTTCCATGATCAGGATGTCGGCAGTGCGAGCCTGTCCGGCCGCAGCAATGTGAACAGTCTCGAATCGGTGCGTCTGGCCTATCAGGACATTCTCGAGATGGCTGCCGAGACCCAGCCGGGGCTGACGGTGGACGGGATTGCCATCGAAGCCAGTCGCAGTCGTCCGCATGCCCGCAAGCTGACGCTGGGCATTTTTCGCGATCCGGTGTTCGGGCCGGTGATCAGCTTCGGTGCCGGCGGTGAGCAGATGGAGGTTTTCCAGGACCGTGCCGTCGCGCTGCCGCCCCTGAACCGTTTCCTGGCCCGCAAGCTGATCGAGTCGACGCGGGTTGCGCGAACGCTGGGTGAGTTTCGTCAGTTGCCGCCCGTCGACGAAGTGGCGCTGGAGGATGCCCTGCTCGGCCTTTCCAACATGGTGTGCGACCTGCCGTGGGTGCGCGAATTGTCGATCGATCCGCTGATTGTCGATGAAAATGGTGTGACGGTCGGCGCGGCCAGGATGGTGATCGATCACACCCTCGGCACCGGCAAGTCCCGCTATGCTCACATGGCCATCCATCCCTATCCGGCCTATCTGGAGAGAACGTGGCCGGCGCGCGACGGCCAGGCGGTGACGGTCCGTCCGATTCGTCCGGAGGATGCGGTGTTGACCCTCGATTTCTTCAATCGCCTGAGTCCCGAGTCGCGCTACTTCCGGTTCATGGAAAATCTGCGCGAATTACCGCCCAGCCTGGTCAGCCGCTTCACCCAGGTCGATTACGACCGGGAAATGGCGCTGATTGCGCTGGTCAGGGTAGATGGCGTCGAACAGCAGGTGGGGAGTGCGCGCTATACGCTGACGGCCGACGGAGAGTCGGTCGAGTTCGCTTTGGTGGTCGATGATCGCTGGCAGCGCAGCGGCCTGGGCCGGCGCCTGATGGGGGCGCTGATCGATTGTGCCCGCGAGAAATCCTATCGCGCCATGGTCGGCGATGTGCTCGCCGACAACCCGAAAATGCTTCGCTTGATGACCGGGCTGGGATTTTCGATCATGCCTCATCCCGATAGCCAGGAATTGAAACGGGTGGCCAGATCGCTCCAGGATTGAGTTGCGGCATTATTTGTCATGGCGCGGCGTGTTGCGAAGATCAAGCCCGAGCCATGTTTTTTGTTTCCCCAGCGAATTTGTGAGGTATTTCACTGAGGTCGAATTGAACATCCGGTACAGTGAATTCGTCAGCAGCATATTGCGTGATCGGGAATTCAGATGGCCTGCAAGAACGACAAACGCTCCGGATCGGATCGCCGCCAACAGGAAGTAGGGCCGCCAAACGGGTGGCGCGACCGCCGCAAAACGGTGGAAAGGCGCGTTCCCGAAGTGATGGAAATCCCGTTTTCCGAGTGGTTGGCCCATATGCCGGGGAAAAAGGTGCTGCAGCACCAGTAAGGGCACGTGTTTCCAGTGATCGACATCCCGGCAGCCGCCGGGATTTTTTTCGCCCCGGTGGATTATTTCGGGAAATACATTCGATTCTTGTCGAGTTTGTAGGTCCAGGGCAGGTTGGCGTTCTTCCAACCATTGACCGCGCGCTGCCCGGCTTTCGAACCTTCCTTGACGACATCGCCCTCGAAACCCTCGGCGACGCTATAAACCTTGCTGTAGCCTGCCATCTGCAGCCGGTCGGCTGCTTTGGCGCTGCGGTCGCCGGAGCGGCAGATCAGGATGATGGTGGCGTCCTTGCCCAAGCCCATCTCCTTGAGGCGACGTTCCAGTTCCGGCACGAAATCGACGTTCGGTTCGATCTTGTACATGAAGCGCTTGTCGTCCCATTCGGCCATGATCTCCGGGTGTTCGAAATAGGGCACCAGTGCGTCGGCATCGCTTGGCCAGCCGACATACATGGCCTCGGCCCGGGTGCGGATATCGAACAGCGCGACACCCTTCGGGCTGGCCTTTTTCAGGTCATAGGCCTGCTGCGGCGTCAGATAAAGCCCAATTTTTGATTTCTTGACGTCGGGTAGCTTATCCCAGTCGGTGTTGCCGGGTGTCCAGTCGCCGGCCATGACCTGCGTGGCAGCCGCCAGCACGGCGATGGCGATCAGTTTGTGCAGGCGGTTCATCAGGCGATCCCGGGATTGTTGGCGGCACCTTTCAGTGTCGGCAGGTTGAGGTTGACCGGCTTGACGGTCTTGAGGTCGCGTAGGTAAGTGGCAACGACCTCCCAGATCGGCGCGCCGGCATTCTTCGCCTCTTCCGAAACCGGTGCCCAGCCGGCCACCTTGTAGGTCTTGGCCGGGTCGATCGGCTGGCCCTTGAGCATCATGTTCTGGATGCGGCTGCCCATCTTGGCCGTCGGGTCGCAGGTCCATTGCAGGCCGCCGACGCGCACCATGTCGCCGCCTTGCTGGTAGTAGGGGTCCGGGTTGAACAGGTTGTCGCAGACGTCTTCGAGCACCGTCTTGATCATCTCGCCGCTCATGTTGGTTACCGTCGTCCACGGGTAGGTAATGGCGGTCTGGTCGAGGACGTGTTCCATCAGGATGGGCTGGCCGGGCAGCAGCGATGTCCCCCAGCGGAAGCCCGGCGAGAAGGCGATTTCCGCATCCTTGACCTGCATCAGCGCATCGAGGATGACCTGATCGAAGGTGCCGTTGAAGTTGCCCCGGCGATACAGGGTACCCTCGGTGACCGCCAGCTTTTCGCTGAGCTTGGCCAGGTAGGGCGCGCGTGCCTTGTCGATCAGCGCCTGCATCGCCTTGTCGGCTGGCAGCAGGTTGGCGAAGACCGGCAGCAGCTTGTAGCGGAAGTCGGCGACCTTGCCGTTCTTGACGTCAAAATCGAGCACGCCGAGGTATTTGCCGTTCGAGCCGGCGTTGGTGACCAAGGTCTGGCCGCCACCGTTCTTGACGATCACCGGGGCCGGCATGCCGTCGTGGGTGTGGCCGCCCATGATGGCGTCGATGCCGCGCACGCGCGAGGCCATCTTGAGGTCGACGTCCATGCCGTTGTGCGACAGCACGACGACGACCTGCGCGCCGGCGGCACGAGCCTCGTCAACGGTCTTCTGCATGTTGTCTTCCTGGATGCCGAAGCTCCAGTTCGGGGTCTGCCAGCGCGGATTGGCGATCGGCGTGTAGGGGAAGGCCTGGCCGATGATGGCGACCGGCACGCCGTTGATGTTCTTCATCACGAAGGGCTTGAAGACGGCGTCGCCGAAGTCGGTGGTCTTGACGTTCTGGGCTACGATGTCGACGTGGCCGGCAAAATCCTTTTCCTCGATTTCCTTGACCCGCGCCTCGCCATAGGTCGATTCCCAGTGCAGGGTCATGACATTGACGCCCAGCGCCTTGCAGGCATCGACCATATCCTGGGCATTCGACCACAGCGCGGTGCCGGAGCCTTGCCAGGTGTCGCCGCCATCGAGCAGCAGCGCCCCGGGGCGGGTTGCCTTCATGCGCTTGACGAGGGTGGCGAGGTGGGCGAAACCGCCGACCTTGCCGTAGGTCTGCGCGGCCTTCTCGAAATTCAGGTAGGTGTAGGCATGGGCCTCGATGGTGTTCGGCTTGAAGCCGAAATGCTTGAGCAGGTGGTCGCCGACGAGGTGGGGGACTTTGCCGAACTGGTCGCCGAAGCCGAGGTTGACGTTGGGCTCGCGGAAGTAGATCGGCAGCAGCTGAGCATGGCAGTCGGTGATGTGCAGCAGGCTGACGTTACCGAATTTGGGCAGGTCGTACAGCTTGGCGGCGCCCTTCTCGGCCAGTGCAAAATCGCTGTGCAGGC
>CAMKYP010000127.1 GCA_946477505.1 uncultured Dechloromonas sp.
CTCGGGCAAGCGAACGAAGGCGCATCCTGGATACGCCTGGCAGCGACCGGCCGGATCGTCGACAAGCTCGAACACCTGCCCAGCGCCAGCACGCCGAAGGCATCCCAATGAACGTCGACGCCGCCTACGGCCTGCTCGCCCACGGCCTGTTGTTTGGTGCCCTGGTCACGCTGGTGCCGCTTGGCACCTTGCGGACGCGCGCAGCCCTCGCCGCCACGGCCCTGTCGCTGCTCGTCGGCATCGCACCAATCATGCTGGCGATCTTCGGCCCGCCGTCGACAACCCTGTTGTTCCTGGCCGTGCTACAACTCGCCGGGCAACAACCACCACCGCTTGGCCGCCTGCCGGCGCTCGCCGTGATCGGCGTGGCGACGGGACTCGGCGTATCGGCCAGCGCAATCGTTCCCGGCGACCTGTACGCGCTCGGCTACCAGCCCTGGCCCCTGCTGGCCGCCCTGCTGCCGGTGGGCATTGCCCTGCGGAGGAAACGCCAGAGCCTCTGGCTGCTGATCCTGAGCATCGACCTGCTGGCCTACGCCGGCGGCCTGTTTGCCAATCTCTGGCAGGCGCTGCTCGACCCCCTGCTCGTCGTGCTGGCCCTGGCGGTGGCGCTGCGCGGGCCGCTCGCCCGCCTCATCGCGTCAAGGCGTCACTGATCAAGCGGCGGATGCTTCCGGCCTCGAACGGCTTGTCGCAGATGGCCGATACCCCAGCCCGCTCGACGGCGGCAAGGCGACCCATGTTCTGTTCGCTGGTCACCATCAGGATCGGTACCTCGGCTTGCCAGCTCTGGGTACGTATGTAGGCAGTCAGTTCGCGGCCGTCCATTTCCGGCATGTTGTAGTCGGTGATGACCAGATCGACCATCGACTGCTCCAGCAAGGCGACCGCCTCCTTTCCGTCGGCGGCTTCGGTGATGCGCTCGATACCCAACTCGGTCAACAGGCGACGCAGATGACGGCGTGAGGCCATGCTGTCATCGACAAGCAGCACGCGCAGGCTCTCGATTTCGGCGACATCGACGTCCTGCGGTGGGTTCAGGTAGTCCGCCGCGGCATAGAGCGCACGCGACAGTTGCTGTTCAGTGAAGGGTTTGGCGACGATACTGCAGGCACCGGACTGACGTACCGGTTCAAGCACCTGCGGGCGGGTTTCGCTGGAAACGAGAATGAAAGGGACGGTTTCCAGCGCTGCTTCGGCGCGCATGGCCGCAACCAGTTCGGTACCGGCCAGATCCGGCAGGTAGAGGCTGCTGACGACCACCGTCCCATCGTGCCTCGCATGCAAGGCAGCCAACGCTGCGCTGGCTGTCTCGACGACCGTGACTTTTTTTACCCCCTGATTGGCGAGCATGCGTTGCACCAGATGCGCCTGCATCGATGACGGCTCGACCAGCAATACCGAAAGGTCGATCAAGGAGGTGATCATTGGCATGCAAGCACTCCGAAACGAGGGGGAATGCTTGCACTATAGCAGTGCGCCCGGGCTTTTGAAGCCCCCGGCGCACCGTGCTCATCAGCCGCGCAGGCGGGCGGCGATGGCGGCAACGCGCTGGCCGTAGGCCTTGGCGGTATCGAGATCGCCCTGCGGGATTTCCTCGACAGCGGCGTCAGACGGCGAACGGACCAGCAGGCCGACGCTGCCGCCCAGGTGGTTGGCGTCGGCATGGGTAGCTGCCTTGGTGTTGGCCGGCAACTGGCCGAGGCTGACCCATATTCCGCCGTGCTGGGAAGCCAGGGTTTGCAGCTGGATCATCGTCGCCCCCTTGTCGCCGACCGGGCTGGCGCTGTTGGTGAAGCCACCGAACACCTTGTCCTGCCAGGCGCGGGTGAACCAGGCCTTGGAGGAGGCGTCGGCGAATTTCTTGAACTGCCAGCTCGGGCCGCCCATGTAGGTCGGCGTGCCGAAGATGATGGCATCGGCGGCGTTCAGCTGATCCCAGCCGCCTTCCGGCAGATTGCCTTCGGCATCAATGGCGAGGAGCGCTGCACCGGCGCCATCGGCCACCGACTGGGCGACGCGCTGGGTGTGACCGTAACCGGAGTGATAGACGACAACCGTTTTGCTCATGGAAATTCCTTTCGCTAAGAGGGGAAGAGGGGTTAAACGTTGGGAGGAAGGTCGAACAGCAGAATTTCCGCTGCCTCGTCGGCTTGGAAACGCAAATCGGTTTCATCGGCGATCTTGGCGCCATCGCCGGCCTGCAAGACCTGACCGTTTAGGGTCAGTGCGCCCGAAACGACGTGAACGTAAGCCAAACGGCCGGCAGCGATGGGATAGGACAGCGGTTCGCCCGAGACCAGCATACTGGCCCACAGCCGTGCATCCTGGCCGATGGTCGTACTGCCGTCGGCGCCATCGGGGGAGGCGACGAGGCGCCAGCGGCCGCGCATCGCATCGATCGCCATGGGCTGCTGCTCGTAACTGGCCCGGGTGCCTTGCACCGCCGGCTCGATCCAGATTTGCAGCAGATGGGTTTCTTCATCCGGCGACGGATTGAATTCGCTGTGCAGGATACCCTTGCCGGCGCTCATGCGCTGGACTTCGCCGCGCCGGATGATGCCGCCGTTGCCCAGGCTGTCCTGATGCTCCAGGGCGCCTGAGAGGATGTAGGTAACGATTTCCATATCGCGGTGGCCATGACGGCCGAAGCCGGTACCCGGGGCGACACGGTCCTCGTTGATGACGCGCAGCGCCCCCCAGCCCATTTCAGCCGGGTCGTAGTAATCGGCGAAGGAAAAGCTGTGCTTCGCCCGCAGCCAGCCATGGTCGGCATAGCCACGCGCATCGGAGGGTCGAATCTGAATCATCGCAAATCCTTTGTGAATTGATCGTATAGCTTTGTTTCCATAATAGGCCTAGAGTTCGATTCACATCGGCGAATTATTTAGGATTTATCATTCAATAAAATTCACATGAAGATCTCGTTCGAACTCCTGCACATTCTTGACGCCATCGAGCGGCACGGCAGTTTCACGGCCGCCGCTTCGGCACTGCACCGCGTCCCCTCGGCGTTGTCGCACGCCATCGGCAAACTGGAAGACGAGCTGGGGATCACGCTCTTCGTGCGGCAAGGACGGCGCGCGACGCTCAATCAGGCCGGACGCACGCTGCTTGACGAGGGGCGGCACCTGCTGCGCGCCGCGAGCGACCTGGAACGCCGCATCCAGCGCATCGCCGACGGCTGGGAAGCGGAACTGCGTATCGCCCTTGACGCGATCATTCCCATCGAACGCCTCTATCCACTGCTCGAGGCGTTCTACGCTGGCGGTCACCCAACGCAGATCCGGATCAATTCGGAAGTGCTGGCCGGTACCTGGGACGCACTGATGACGGGGCGTGCGGACCTGGCCATCGGCGCCCCCGGCGATCGGCCGGCGATCAGCGGCATATCGAGCCGCCCGCTGATACGGCGTACGGAATTTGTTTTCGCGATTGCACCGAAGCACCCCCTGGCGGCCTGGGATGGCCCCATTCCGCATGACGAACTGCTGCGCCACCGCGCCGTGGTCATCGCCGATACGTCGCGCGAGCTCGACGCCCGGACCGTCGGCTTGATCGAGGGACAGGACACCTTGCGCGTCCCGGACATCCGCGCCAAGGCCAGCGCCCAGATCGCCGGACTGGGCGTCGGCCACCTGCCGCGCTGGATCGCGGCCCCCGCTATTGCCGCCGGCCGCCTGGTGGAGAAGCAACTGGCCGATCCGCGCCACGAACTGCCGATCAATATCGCCTGGCGTAACCGGCAGGAAGGGCTCGCGCTAACCTGGTTTCTGGAAAAGCTGGGCGAGGAAACAACGATGCAGCAACTGGCTTATCAGCTGTAAACCACCGGTCGATGTTGCAGGGGATTGGCGCCTAGGTCGCCTCGGCCCAGTCGATGATGGCCTGCCATTGCTCCAGGTCACGCTCGGCCCGCGAACGGGGCAGGTCGAACAAGGTCATGCCGGCCGCCGTCGCCTGGACGTAAACCTGCGTATCGCGCAGATAGGCCAGCACCGGCAGTTCGAAGGTCGCGAAGAAGCGTTCCAGCTCGCCGGCGGCGCGGGTCCGCGTATCGACCCGCATGCCGATCACCGCGACATCGGCCTTGCCCTTGCGCACGGCCTTTTCGGACAGCAATTCGGTCAGGAAATGGCGGGTCGCCAACATATCGAACATCGACGGCTGCACCGGCACGATGACCCGCGTCGACAACTTGAGCACCCGCTCCAGCATCTTGCCGTGCAGCCCGGCCGGGGTATCGAGGACGACATGGGTCGTCCCCTTGGGCGGGCGGGCGATGTTGTCGTGGCCGATCTCCCAGGTATCGATGGTCGGCAACTCGAATGGCCGGATACCCAGCCATTCACGCGACGACTGCTGGCGATCGATGTCGCCGAGCATGACCTCATGGCCCTGGTTGGCGAAATAGCCGGCCAGGTTGGTGGCCAGCGTGCTTTTGCCGGAGCCCCCCTTGGGGTTGGCGACGAGAAAGGCTTTCATGCCTGCGATTCCCTTTTTTGCAGGATGCCGCGCACCAGATTGACGTGTTCGCGCAGCGTGTAGACAAGGTCGGTGAAACCCAGCGGCACGTGCAGCTCGGCGGCCTCTTCGTCGAGCGCGTCGAGACGGCTCCGGTAGTCGTCCAGCTTGGCCGGATCGAAGTGACTCTTCAGGTCGTCTTCAAGGAACTTCAGCTCACCGTAGCAGCGGAACACCTTGGAACGGACGCGCCAGGTATAGATCGCCGGCGCCACCTTGAGCAGCGGAATGAGCAACGCGAAGATGGGCACCAGCAGGACGATCAGGCGGTCGGCAAGAACCGCCAGCCAGAACGGCAGATAGCGCTGCAGGAAGGGCGGTCCCGACTTGTAGTAACGCGCCGCATCCGGAGAAAGCGGCAGCATCGGGTCCTTGTAGGACGGAAATTCGCCCGCATCCTGGAAAAAACCGCTCTTGCCGTGCACCTCGGTGGCCGCCTGCAAGAGCAGCGTCTGCAGCGCCGGATGCAAGTCGTCGCGGACGATCAGGTTGGCCGTCGGG
The DNA here is from genome assembly GCA_946477505.1 of uncultured Dechloromonas sp. Taxonomy (GTDB): domain Bacteria; phylum Pseudomonadota; class Gammaproteobacteria; order Burkholderiales; family Rhodocyclaceae; genus Azonexus. Next base: position 5,026 of record CAMKYP010000127.1, read on the forward strand.
GCCAGCACCTTGATGTCTTCCGGCGGGAAGTCACGCACCAGGTCGGCCACGCCATGCGGGAAAGTCAGCTTGGTCAGGAAGGGGAAACGCCGCTGATAAGCGCCGGACTGGGAAAAGCTCATCAGCTTGACGCCCGGCGAACGCAACAGCACCTGAACGACCGGCGCGTGCTCGGCGGCGATGATGAAGGCCGCGTCGATGCGCCCCTGCTGCAACTCTTCCGCCGCCTTGAGGCCGGACAGCGGCACCAGGTGGTCGCCGGCCGGAATGTCGTTGGCCTGCAGCAGCAGCTGGGCCAGCTGGCGAACGCCCGAGCCCTCCTGGCCGATGGCGATGCGCTTGCCGCGCAGGTCGGTCAGCCGCGTCATTTCCTTGTCGCTCCGGTAGAAGACCCACACCGGCTCGTAGAAGACACTGCCCAGGGATAGCAGACCCGAATCGTCCTCGGCATCCGGATCGCTCTTCGGCTCGACGACGCCGCCCTGGACGAAACCGATCTGCGCCTCATCTTTTTTCAGGCGCTCCAGGTTTTCCAGCGACCCGGCAGAGGCCTTGACCTCAAGGGTGATGCCGTTCTTGGCCAGAATCGCCGCGTAGCGCTGGGCAAACTGGTAGTAGGCGCCGGCCTGGCCGCCGGTCGTGATGACGATACGCTTGGGTGGCGCCGGCTCGACGAACTGGAAGGCGACGACGAAGCCGACACCGACGATCAGGATGATCCACCAGGCGGTGGCGAACAGGTCGCGCAATGACAGGAGTCCGGCTTTGATCTTGGCCATCATGGAAGGAGCAGGGTTGAGCCGGTCGTCTTGCGCGCCTCGAGATCGCGGTGGGCCTGGGCAGCCTCCTTCAGGGCGTAGGACTGATGCACCTCGACCCGGACCTGGCCCGAGCCGACCACGCCGAACAACTCATCGCCAAGAGCCACCAGGTCGGCGCGCTTCGCGGTGTAGCTCATCAACGTCGGTCGGGTAACGAACAGCGAGCCCTTCTGCGACAGCTGGATCAGGTCGAGCGGCGGCACCGGCCCGGAGGCGTTGCCGTAGGAAACCATCATGCCCATCGGCCGCAGGCTGTCCAACGAACCGGCGAACGTGTCCTTGCCGACCCCGTCGTACACCACCGCCACCCCCTCGCCGCCGGTGATCTCGCGCACCCGGGCGGTGAAATTCTCGGTGCTGTAGTTGATCACATGGTCGCAACCGTGTGCTCGGGCCAGCGCGGCCTTGGCCGGCGAGCCGACGGTGCCGATGACCAGCGCACCGAGCGCCTTGGCCCATTGGGTCGCCAGCAGGCCGACGCCGCCGGCAGCGGCGTGAATGAGCACCGCGTCGCCAGCCTGGACGCGAAAGGTGCGGCGCAGCAGGTAGGCCGCCGTCAGCCCCTGCAGCATCATGGCCGCACCGGTTTCGAAGCCGATGCCGTCGGGCAGGCGCAGCAGGCGGTGCGCCGGAATGTTGCGCACCTCGGCATAGGCACCAAGCGGTCCGCCGGCATAAGCGACCCGGTCGCCGACGCGGACCTCGTCCACGCCCTCGCCCACCGCCTCGACGACGCCCGCCCCCTCGAGGCCGATGCCGGAAGGCAGCGGAACGGGGTAGAGGCCGGTGCGATGATAGACGTCGATGTAATTCAGGCCAACCGCATGGTGGCGGACACGTGCCTCGCCGGGTGCCGGCGCGGCGAGATCGACCGCGTCCCAGGAAAGCACATCGGGACCGCCGGTCTGGTGGATACGTATGGCGTGGGGCATGGCTATCTCCGCTGAAGTCGAGAGTGCGAGGTTATCACCGCGCCGACCATCCATCCACCGTCAACGCCGCGCACGGCAAGCGCTGTCAGCCGCCGGAAATGCGCACCCAGAGGATGCCCAACCACTCGTGCAGGGCGTAATAGGAGTTATGCAGCGCCGATGCGGACGGGAAGAGGCTGCCTGCCTCGAACCCGGTGCCATTTTTTGAAACGAAATGCGTCGGCGCCGGAATCACCTCGAATCCTTGCGCCTCGAACAACAACCGGGCACGCGGCATGTGAAAGGCCTGGGTCACCAGCACGATGCGCTTGATGCCTTCCGGGACGAGCATCCGCGCGGAAAGCGCGGCATTGCCCGCCGTATCGAGGCTGTCCTCTTCGCGCCAACGTACGGCCACGCCGAATTCATTCTCGAGGATGGCAGCCATCGCGGCAGCCTCGGACGACTCCGCCGGGAGAGGACGCCCGCCGCTGACCAGTACCGGCAATTGCGTGTCACGGGCCAGTTGTGCGCCGCGCCGGATACGCACCAGCGTGCGCTCGCTGGCGGTTTCGCCGCCGAATTCGGCGACGGGTCGAATCACACCGCTGCCCAGCACGACAATCGCCTGTGCCCCGGCAGTTTCTGGCGACCAGGCGCCGGCGCGATCTTCCAGCGTACCCATCAAGGCCGTGCCGACCGGCGGCAGCGATTGCAGCAGGAGCAGGAAGGCGCCCAGCACGGCCAGCGCCAATGCCCAGCGCCGGCGACGCCCGAGCCAGGCCAGGCCGAGCAAGGCCAGGCCGTTGCCCGGCGGCAGCAGCAGGCTGGAAAGCAGCATTTTCAGGAACCCGGCAAGCGTCATCGCCTGCTCCACACCGGCAGCTGCCTCACACCGGCGTCAGCTTGGCGTATTCGAGCGACAGCCACTTCATGCCGGCCGCACCACCGAAATTGACCTGCACGCGCGCGTCGGCACCGCGCCCCTCGGTCGACACGATAACGCCGACGCCGAACTTGGCGTGTTCGACGGTCTGGCCGACACGCAGACCGGATGCCGCTGCCGGTTCAGCATAACCGCCGCCGAATGAACCATAGGCCGGCACCGACGAGGCCGTCTCGGCTTTCTTGTTCAGCTTGCGCATCAGACCTTCCGGAATTTCGTCGAGGAACGACGACGGCATGCAGTAGCGGGTCTGGCCATGCAGCATGCGGGTCTGCGCGCAGGACACGTAGAGCCGCTGGCGTGCCCGGGTCACCGCCACGTACATCAGCCGGCGCTCCTCCTCCAGCCCGTCCTTGCCTTCGTTGACCGAGTTCTCGTGCGGGAACAGGCCCTGCTCCAGCCCGGTGATGAAGACCACGTCGAACTCCAGTCCCTTCGCGGCATGCACCGACATCAGCTGCACCGCCTCCTGGCCCTCGGCGGCCTGGTGCTCGCCGGCCTCCAGCGAGGCGAGGGTCAGGAAAGAGACCAGTGCGCCGCCTTCGCCAATGGCGCCTTCGTCATCGACAAAGGTGGCGGCGGCATTGATCAGCTCGTCGAGGTTTTCCAGGCGATCCAGGCCTTCCTTCTCGGTCCGGTAATGCTGGGCGAGGCCGGAGCGCTCGATGACATGCTCGACCATTTCCGGTAACGGCAGCCTCTCGGTCTCCTGGCGCAGGGTTTCGACCAACCGGATGAAGGCGCCGACCGTCTGTCCGGCCTTGCCGGTCAGCGAAGCCGCCGCGTTGTACAGGCTGCTGTTGCACTGATGCGCCACGGCCTGCAGGTTTTCCAGCGAGCGGGCGCCGATGCCGCGGGTCGGGAAATTGACGACGCGCAGGAAGGCCGTGTCGTCATCCGGATTGCCCAGCAGGCGCAGATAGGCCAGCGCATGCTTGATTTCCTGGCGCTCGAAGAAGCGCAGGCCGCCATAGACCTTGTACGGCACGCTCTTGGTAAACAGCTCGTTCTCGATCACCCGCGACTGCGCATTGGAGCGATAGAGCACGGCAATCTGCGTCGGCGACACGCCGTCACGTACCAGCTCGCGGATTTCCTCGACCACGAAACGCGCCTCGTCGAGGTCGGAGTAGGCCTCGAAGGCGCGAATCGGCTCGCCTTCGCCGGCATCGGTCCACAAGTTCTTGCCCAGGCGCTCGCGGTTGTTCTTGATGATGGCATTGGCGGCGGCCAGGATATTGCCCTGCGAGCGGTAGTTCTGCTCCAAGCGGATGATGTTCGGGCCGGCGTACTCCCGTTCGAAATCGCGCATGTTGCCGACCTCGGCGCCCCGGAAACGATAGATCGACTGGTCGTC
>CAMKYP010000128.1 GCA_946477505.1 uncultured Dechloromonas sp.
GGCGATTTTCGCCATTGATCTTGAGGGTAAGCATCGCGCTATTTTAGCCGAAGCCAACGCCCGCTGAGGCTCATCGATGACATAGCGCATACTCGGCAAAGTCGGCCGGCAACAAAGGCTTGCTGAAATAGTAGCCCTGAATCTCGTTACAGCCGGCCTCCCGCAGGAAAGCCAGTTGCTCGGCAGTTTCGACACCTTCGGCAATGGCGCGCATGTTGAGCGAACGGGCGATGCTGATCACCGCCCGCGACAACGCCGCCCCCTCCTCGTTACTGGCTGCATCGGCAACGAAACTGCTGTCGATCTTCAGTTTGTCGACCCGGAAGCGCTTCAGGTAGGCCAAGCTGGAATAGCCCGTCCCAAAATCGTCGATGGCCACGCCGACGCCGATCCCCTTCAAGCCGCTGATCACGTCCTGGATCAGAATGCTGTCGTCGATCAGCGTAGACTCGGTCAACTCGACCTGGATCAAGGCAGGCGAAATGCCGGCCTGTCGGGCGGCGTGCTGCAAGGCGGCGACCACGTCCGAACGATAAATCTGGACACCGGAGACGTTAACCGCCACCCGGCACTCAAGGCCGGCATCCTGCCAACGACGTGCCTGCTCGCAGGCCTGCTGCATGACCCATTCGCCGAGGGGGAGAATGAGGCCGATCTCCTCGGCCACCGGGATGAACTCGACGGGAGAAATCGATGCCGCACCCAGCGGCTGCCAGCGCAGGAGTGCCTCGGCACCGAAAACCCGGCCACTGTCGGCATAGACCTGCGGTTGATACACGAGGTGAAATTCGTTGTGCTGCAAAGCCTGGCGCAGCCTGTTGGCGAGATCGAGGCGTCGTCTCGCCTGTTCGTCCATGCTCGGATGGAAAAAATGCCAAGTCCCGCGCGCCTTTTCCTTCGAGGCATACATGGCGGTATCGGCCTTTTGCATCAGCATGTCGAAATCGGTGCCATCCTCCGGCGCGATGACGATGCCGATCGAGACGGAGGTCGTCAGCTGGTGCGCCCCGATCTGGAACGGCTCGACCAGCGCTGCAATGATCTTGTCGGCAATGTGTGCCGCCACCTGCCGGCTGCCGATATCGTCAAGCAGCAGGATGAATTCATCGCCGCCCTGGCGGCTGAGCGTATCCGACTCGCGCAGGCAGGCCCGCAGGCGGCGTACCACGGCAATAAGCAGACGATCGCCGACCCGATGGCCGAGCGAATCGTTGATGCGCTTGAAGTGATCGAGATCGAGGAACATCAGCGCGATGCAGCGCTGCTTGCGCCGGCTCTGCTCCATGACATGACTGAAACGGTCGCGCAGCAACAGGCGGTTGGGCAGGCCGGTCAGCGGATCGTGGTGGGCAAGATACTGGATCTTCTCCTGCGCTGCCTTGCGCTCGGTGATGTCGTCAAAGGACCCGATGTAATTGATGATCTTGCCATCGCTATCACGCACGGTCGTGATCGACAGCCATTTCGGATACACCGAACCGTCCTTGCGGCGATCCCAGACTTCGCCTTCCCAGCGCCCTTGCTTAATGACCTTGCGCCACATCTCGGCATAGAAGGCTTCGTCGTGGCGACCGGACTTCAGGATGCGGGGCGTCTGCCCCACCACCTCCTCCCGCGCATATCCGGTGATCTCGGTAAAAGCCTGATTGACGTTGACGATGACACCCTTGCTGTCGGTCACCATCAGGGCTTCCGAGGTATGGGCGAAAACACGCTCGGACAGGCGCAATGCCGCCTCCTGGCGATAACGTGTCGTCACATCGGTATAAACCCAGATCGAACCTTGCTCCACGTTACGCTGCTCAAGCGGCCGACCGGTCAGCATGACGCGGATAGACTCCCCGTCGAGACGCTGCATGCTGTATTCCGACTGGGACGAGCCCTGCTGCTCCAGCTCGGCATACATGCGGGTTCCGATGTCGTCCCACTGTGCATCGGACTGATAGAAAATCCGGGTCGGCTGCCCGACCAGATCGGTCGGATCCTTGAACAGGAACATCTCGGCCAGACGCTGATTGCAGCGGATGATCTTCCGTTCCCTGACCCAGGCGATGCCGACGTGCGCGTTGTCGAAAATCAACTGCTGCTCCGCGAGCAGCCGCAGCATGTCCGCCTCGGCCCGTTTGCGGTCGGTAATATCGGTATAGGAGGTCACAAACCCGCCGTCGGGGAGCGGCGAGCCCTTGACTTCCAGAACGCTGCCGTCGGGCCTGGTGCGCTCAAAACAGTGCGCCTCGCCACGCCGCGCCCTCGCCATGCCATCCCGCACGGTCGCCTCGACGTCCACCACCCCGTACTCGCCACGTTCAGCGTTGAAACGAATGAATTTCTGCAGCGGATTCGGCGGCACCACCAGCGAATCCGGAAAATCCAGCATGCTCTTGAAACGCCGGTTGAACTTGATTATCTCCAGGCTGGCATCCATCACCGTAATGCCGCTCGGGAAATGCTCGATCATGGTATTCATGATCTGATGTTCGCGCCGCAGCGCCTCATCGGCGCGGCGCTGCCCGGAAATATCCTGCAAGGTTTCGATCGCGCCGATCACTTCCCCGGCTCGGTTGTACAAGGGCGCCGCCGTGAAATAAAGCCATGTCCCCCGGGGCCCCATCTGCGGGAAGAAATCCTCGGCTTCAAAGGAACCGGGCAACAGCTCCGAACGCCGAAACTTGTTCGCGTAGTAGGTTTCGATTCCGGCTTCGAGGTCGCCTGAGACGACCAGATCGGCCATGACCGGCCGCGCGCTCGGGTAGAAAGGCTTCCACTGATCCCGGGTACCGACGATCTGCGCGGCCGGATAACCCATGACCACCTCGCACGCACGGTTCCAATGGCTTACCCGGTGATCGCGATCAATCACAAATACCGGGACGGGCGTGCTGGCCAGAATCCGGTTCAAGTGTTCCAGATCCTCGGGCAAAAGCGATCCGGCGGTATCGTTCGTCAAGTTCATGATGTCTCCGCCGAAGATCGGCGATGCCACGCACCCCCCACCGTACAGCCCACCTTACTTTAGTAATAGATGGATATTACTCCCGGAGCAACAGAAGATGCTATTTCAGCAAGCCACGTGGCTTGCGCGGCGCATTGGCGAACAGGCGGTCGTAAAGCCAGTTGGGCAGCAGGCGCAGGCATTTGGCGACAATCCCCATCGGCCAGGGGATCACGGTATAGCTGACCCCTCGCTCGATCGCCGCAGCAAAACGGGCCGCCGCCTGGTCGACCGGGAGCAGAAAGGGCATCCGGTACGGATTGACGGCCGTCATCGGTGTTTCGATATAGCCCGGCGCAATGGTCACCACCTTGATGCGGCAGGGCCGCATTTCGAGACGCAGACTTTCCAGATAGGCGATGGCAGCGGCCTTGGAGGCGGAGTAGGCCTCAGCTCCGGGCAACCCCCGGATGCCGGCGACCGAAGCAATGCCGACCAGCCGCCGCCTGCCGTCCCCCAACTTCATGGCCGGAATGAACGGGGCAAAGCTTGCCGCCATACCGAATACGTTGATATCCATCACACGCCGGAAAATGGTGAGATCCTCTTCGCATTCGGTCAGCGTCCCGGCCGATACCCCGGCATTGGCAATGACGATATCCGGTGTGCCGAAGCGGCGCATGAAATCGCCCGCTGCATCGTGCAGGGCCGGCGCATCGGTGACATCCAGGGGATAGCAGGCATGCCCGCCACCAAGGCGCTCATTGAGTCCCTGCAGGAATTCCGCCCGCCGGGCTACCAGGCCCAGCGTGGCCCCCTGCCCGGCGTAGTAAACGGCAAGCGCCTCGCCGATACCCGACGAGGCGCCCGTGATGAATACCTTCAAGGGCAATTACTTCTTGCTTGTCGTCTTGCCCGACTTCTCGCTACGCGCCTTGGTGATCAGGCTGTCGGTAATGGCCAGCGTATCGTTGAAATCCCTGCCGCCGACCAGATACTTGCCCTCGACAGCCAAGGCGGGAACACCCTGGATTTTGTAGGCCTGCGCCAACTGATCGCCCCGCTTGACCTTGCTCATGATGCCGAACGAATTAAATGTTTCGGTAAACTTCTTGGCATCGACCCCCTTCTTGACCGCCCACTCGGTCAATGCCTTTTCCTCGAACAGGTTCTGGCGCTCGACGTGAATGGCCTTGAAGACCTCGCTCTCCAGGCGATGCAGGTCACCGGTGACTTCCAGGGTGTAGTACAGCTTGGCAATATTGGCCCAGGCCGCGCGACCAAAAGTGATCGGCACCTTCTTGAGTACGACATCGCCCTGCTGCTTGGCGGCCCATGAGGTCAGCAAGGGATTGAAATCGGCGCAATGCGGACATCCGTAGCTGAAGAACTCGATGACCTCAATTTTTGCCGGATCATCGGTCGACTGAACCGGAACGATCTGGGTATACGGCGTATTCTGGGCGAAGGACGGCAGGGAAAGCGCCGCTCCGACAGAAAAAACGGCTGCGACAAAACCTCGGCGGGAAAACTTCATTCGCGACTCCTATTTGGCAAGTTGGGCTTCAATGCCGGATTTGGCAAGCTCAGCACGAACTTTGTTCAATTCATCGATCTTCGTGTAGGGTCCCACACGAACGCGGTAGAACGTCTTGTCCTGAATCATGACCTGCTGGACGACGGCTTCCATCCCCATGAAGGCGAGTTTAGCCTTTTGGTTGTCAGCATCCTGCGCGGTGCTGAACGAACCGGCCTGCAGGAAGAGCGGCGTCTTCGAATCCTTGATCTCTTCCTTCTTGTCCTCTTTCTTGTCTTCTTTTTTCTCTTCCTTCTTCGCTTCAGCCGGCTTGGCATCCGGTTTGGGCGCCTTGTCCGGGACGGCATCGGCCTTGCCCGGCAGGATGTCGTAGAACTGGAAGCGCTTTTCGGGGATCGGGTCGCCCGGCTTGCCCGGCAGGGCAAGCGGCTGTGACGGCTCGCCATTCTTGGCGGCCGGCTCGCTGCGGGCCGGCGGCTGGACGCGATCGACGAAGGGCAGCGGCGACTTGTTCAGATACCAGACAACCCCGGCAGCAATGCCGACCCCGAGGACCAGCCCGATGAACATGCCAACCAGCGTGCCGCCACCGGACTTCTTTTTTGCCGGCTGACTCTTGCGGGGCTTCATATCGCGACTCATGAGGATTCCTTACATCGATTCCGGACAGCTGACGCCGAGGATGGCCATGCCGTTGCGGATGGTCTGGCGAACAGCCGCCGCCAGCGCAACGCGGGCATCGCGCAGCTTCCCGTCGTCAACCAGCATGCGCTCGGCGTTGTACCAGCCGTGGAATTCGCCGGCCAGATCCTTGAGATAGAAGGCAATCATGTGCGGCGCCAGATCGCGGGCCGCCGTTTCGATCACTTCACGGAACTGCGCCAGGTGGTTGGCGATGCTCAGTTCGCGCGGATTGCTCAGCAGCGCCAGATCCGCCTCGGCCAGATCGACCAGGTCGCCCGACCACTGGTTGATGACCGAACAAACGCGGGCATGGGCATACTGGATGTAATAGACCGGATTTTCGTTGGTCTGGCTCTTGGCCAGATCAAGGTCGAAATCAAGGTGCTGATCTGATTTGCGCAGGGCATAGAAGAAGCGGCAGGCGTCGTTGCCGACTTCCCGGCGCAACTCGCGCAGCGTGACGAACTCGCCGGAGCGGGTCGACATCGAGGCCTTCTGGCCGTTGCGGTAGAGCACGGCAAACTGGACCAGCGCGACATGCAGCCTGTTGCTGTCGAGATCGAGCGCCTTGATCGCGCCGGTAACACGCGGAATGTAGCCGTGGTGGTCGGCCCCCCAGATGTTGATGACCTTGTCGAAACCGCGTTCGAACTTGTTCAGGTGATAGGCGATATCGGACGCAAAGTACGTGTACAGGCCATTCTCACGCTGGACGACACGGTCCTTCTCATCACCGAAGGCAGTGGACTTGAACCACTTGGCGCCATTCTGCACATAGATATGCCCCTTCTCTTCGAGCAGGGCGACGCAGCGGGCGACCAGGCCGGTGTCGTAGAGCGACTTCTCGGAATACCAGACCTCGAATTCGACACCGAATTCCTTGAGGTCGTCGCGGCAGTCCTCGAGCTGCTCGTTCAGCGCATGCCGATGCACATAATCCCAATCGCCGCCGAGCAGTTCCTTGGCCCGGGCGATCAGGGCATCGAGGTGCAATTCGCGCTGCTGCTTGGCTTCGTCGTCGGCGCGAGCGGCATCCGGCAGTCCCGGCGTACCGGCCACCACGTCGGCAGCAGCGCGCACAAACTTGTCGCCATGGGCAACCGTCATCTGTTTTGCCATTTCGCGCACATAGTCGCCCTGATAGGCATTGGGCGGGAACTGAACCGTCTGACCGTGCTGGTCAAGGTAGCGCAGCCAGGTCGACAGACCGAGGATATCCATCTGGCGGCCGGCATCGTTGACGTAATACTCGCGGGTCACATCCCAGCCGGCAAAGGACAGCAGGCTGGACAGCGAGGCGCCGTAAGCGGCGCCGCGACCATGGCCGACGTGCAACGGGCCGGTCGGGTTGGCCGAAACGAATTCGACCTGCACCTTTTGTCGCCCGCCCGCCACAGAGCGGCCAAAATCCGACCCCTCGGTCAGCACCGCACGGACCACATTGATCTTGGCCCGGGCATCGAGCGTGAAATTGATGAAACCGGCACCGGCCACTTCGGCCTTGGCGACCAGAATCGACGGCGGCAGCTCGTTCAGCAGTTGGTTGGCGATTTCACGCGGATTCTTCTTCAGCGCCTTGGCCAGTTGCATGGCCAGATTGGTCGACCAGTCGCCATGCGTCGGATCGCGCGGACGTTCGAGCTGGATCGTGCTATCGGTTGCGGTGGGGGCAACGCTGGCCAGTGCCTGTTGCAACAGGGCGGTCAGCTGGGATTTGACATCGTGGGCCATTGATTCGCGGCTAAAAAGCAAAAGATCGATTATACGCTGTCGCTCGTGCTCTGCTTGGCAATTGGAACACCCCGATGCAATGCGGAATTTGCACACCGAGCCAGGCGCCAGCCTTGCTCATGACGACAGCGCGCCACGCCTCAGCCGGCAATGACCACCGACCACGCGGCAAGCTTTTCGGCATAACCTTGCGCGGCATGAGCCGGGCTGGTCGATGGCAGGCGGGTGAGTGTGACAGCCCGCCCCGCCAGTCCGGGCAAAACATGACGACGGAAGTTGGATTCCGCCGCCGCCCCGTTGAAATACACCCGTCGAATGGCCGGATGCGCCGAGAAGAACCCGGCAAAATCGTTGACGCGCACCGAGGCCCGGACAATATCAGCATCCAGGCTGCCGTCACGCTCGCAATCGGCGATCACATCCCACAAGGCGATCCCGGCAGCGGAAATCCGTTCAAGGCGCTCCCGGTAAGGCAGGGATGGCCCCGCCCCCAGCAGATCGCCCATGATGCGCCAGAAGGCATTGCGTTCATGGGCGTAGTATTGCCCCGCGCGCAACGAGGCCTCGCCCGGCATGCTGCCGAGAATGAGCACGGTCGCATCCGGCGACGCCACCGGGGCAAAACTCCGGACCGCCGCCATCGCCCGTCAGCCGCCAAACACCCGGTTCTTGCCCGCCCGCTTGGCGAGATACATGGCCTGGTCCGCCCGCCGGATCGCATCATTGCCGGCCTCGTCGGGACCGACCTGCGCCACCCCGGCGCTGAAGGTGATCAATACCCGCTCGCTGCCCGACATGTAGATAGCCTTGGTCAACTCGCGCTGCAGACGGGTAATCACCTCGACCCCCTCGTCCAGCCCCGTATCCGGCATCAGGATGACAAACTCTTCGCCGCCGTAGCGAGCCAGGGTATCGCTGGGCCGTATGTTGCGGCGTGCCACGTTGGCCAGGTGAATCAGGGCGCCATCGCCGGCATCGTGACCCAGGCTGTCGTTGAGCTTCTTGAAATTATCGATGTCGAGCAAACTGACCGACAGCGGGGTTTCCTTGCGCCGCATGCTGGCCATCTCGCGCAACAGCGCCTCGCTCAGCCCCTTGCGATTCAGGGCATCGGTCAGCGGGTCGTGGCGGGCAAGTGCGCTGGCGTTGTCGAGCTCATGATGCAACTGGATAAGCTCGGCCTCGGTCACCTCGACCTTCTCCTGCAGGTTCTTGAGCTGTTCGCGAGAATGCGCCGACTCCTCAGCCATGGCGTGCGTCGCTGAAATCACCCCTTCCAGCAGGGGTTTCAGCTCATCTGGCGTGGTCACCTTCTCCACTTGGCGCGCAGTCTCCTCGATGCGCACCTCGAACGCACTGCTCGACCGGTTCATCTGGGAGAGGCTCTTGATGAACTCGGAGAGCATCTCGCGCATCTCCTGCTGAGCCGCCACGGAACGAATGCGGGCACGCCCCTGCTTTTCCAGGACATCGCGCATGCGGCGCTCCATCTCGTCGAGATGGCGCAGGGTCAGCGGCGGCGCGATACTGGCCAGCAGGCCGTCGATCTGCCCCTTCAGCCAACGATCATCGATACCCAGCTCGCCGATGTTCTGAATGATGAGTTGGAGCAGCTTGAGCAGGGAATCCCGAATCTCCAGTTGCTCCTCGACACCGGAGCGGACATGGCAGACCATCAGGTCGAGGGCATTGCGCACGGCCTGCATCTCGACTTTCGGCTGCTTGAGCAGGAGAGCCAGTTCGTCGGCGGCCGCCACCGAACGCGGATTGTCGCACCCGAAAAAAGGCGAAAAGCTCTCGACGAGCCGCGCCAGACTGAGCGCCAGCTCGGGGGGCAACGCCTCCAGAACCATACCCCCCGGGACAGCCGACGCACGCCCCCCCGCCGCCTGAGCGAAGCCGAGCACGGCGTCGGTCACTCCCTGCCAGCTCCGCCGTGCGATCGCCTGCCCCAAGGCATCAAGATGTGCCTCCTGCTGCGGATCATGCGGAATCAGGGCGGCGGCCAGTTGGCGCAAGGGCTTTTCGGGGAACGGCGAGACATCCGGCAAATCGGCGATCTCGTTGTAGCAGACCTGAAAATTGGCCGGGGTCGGCGGCAAATGCTTCGCCGCCAAACGCTTGAGGGCTTCCCGAGCGATATCGGTCGGATTTTTCAACTCGTTCATGGAC
>CAMKYP010000129.1 GCA_946477505.1 uncultured Dechloromonas sp.
GCGTTCCATGCCGATGAGCAGGCCGATGCCTAGTGCGGTGGCGAAGGCCTTGACTGGCTCGACCAGTTCGGGGACGACGAAACTCATGCCATTCCTCTTTTTCGGGTGTTCTTCAGTAAAATTAAGCCATGCCACGCCATTACGCAATCGTTCCCGCTGCCGGCAGCGGTTCCCGCTTTGGTGCCGAGAAGCCCAAGCAATACCTCGACCTTCTCGGCCGCCCGCTTATCTTCCACACTCTGTCGGCCCTGGTGGCCTGCCCGGATATCGAGCGGGTGTGGGTCGTCCTCGCGCCGGATGACCCCTGGTGGCCGCGCTACGACTGGTCCGAACTGGGCGCCAAGCTGGAAACGGTGCGCTGCGGCGGGGCGACGCGTGCCGAAAGCGTGACCAACGGGCTGCAGGCGGCGGCCATGGTCGCCGCCGACGACGACTGGGTTCTGGTTCATGATGCAGCGCGCCCCTGTCTGTCGGCATCCATGCTCGATACCTTGTTTGCCGACCTGGCCAGCGATCCTGTGGGCGGCATCCTCGCCGTGCCGGTCGCCGATACCGTGAAACGGGCGGATGCGGAGCAGCGCGTGGCGGCGACCGAGCCGCGCGACGGCTTGTGGCAGGCGCAGACGCCGCAGATGTTCCGCTACGGCTTGCTCGGCGAGGCGCTGGCGAAGTGCCGCGCGGTGACCGACGAGGCAGGCGCGGTCGAAGCATTGGGTCTCAAGCCGAAACTGGTGCGCGGTGACACCACCAACCTGAAAGTCACCTATCCGGCCGATCTTGCCTTGGCCGCCATGATTCTGAGGGTACGTAAATGAATTTCCGCATCGGGCAGGGCTACGATGTCCACCAACTGGTTGCCGGCCGCAAGCTGATTCTCGGCGGTGTCGAGATTCCGCATGTCACCGGGCTGCTCGGTCATTCCGATGCCGATGCGCTGCTGCACGCCATTACCGATGCCTTGCTCGGCGCGGTGGCGCTGGGCGACATCGGACGTCACTTCCCCGACACCGATCCGCGCTACAAGGGAGCCGATAGCCGCGTGCTGCTGCGCGGCGCCGTGGCTTTGCTGGCCGCTAAAGGATGGCGGCCGGTGAACGTCGATGCGACGATCATCGCCCAACAACCCAAGCTGGCGCCGCACGCTCCGGCCATGGTGGCCAATGTCGCCGCCGACCTGGGTATTTCGCCCGATGCGGTGAATATCAAGGGCAAGACCAACGAACGCCTGGGCTATCTCGGGCGGGAGGAAGCGATCGAAGCCCAGGCGGTCGTCCTGGTCGAGCGTGTCGGCTGAACCACCCGGGAAAAACCAGGAGCGGCCGGTAACGGCCAGGGTCTTTTTCGCGTTGCACCCACCCGGGACCGTGGCCACGGCGCTTGCCGAAGTGGCAAGGCGCACTGCGGAGCGACAAGGGGGGCGTCCCACGCGCGGCGACACGATACACCTGACATTGGCTTTTCTGGGCGACATTCCAGTCGCTGAGCTGCCCAGGCTCCAAGCCGTGGGCGACAGGGTTCGTGGTGCCCGTTTTTCGTTGCGGATCGACCGCTTGGACTACTGGCGGCACAAGCGCTTGCTATGGGCCGGACCTTCCGAGGTGCCACGGTGCTTGCAGGATTTGCACAAGCAACTGCTGGCGGCGCTCGCCGGAGCGGGATTTCGGGTTGATTCGAAGGGGCGTGAATTTACCCCGCATATCACCCTGGTGCGTCACGTGTCGTTGGAAAATCCTGATTCGACGGGGCTTGGCGGCGATCCGACTTGGCCGCTCGACTGGCCTTGTTCGCGCTTCGCCTTGCTCAGGCCGGAGTTGAGTTCGGCCGGGCCGAATTACACGGTTCTTCGAACGTTCCCCCTGGCTTGAAAGAGGGGCGTCCGACTTCTTCCGAAAAACTCGACACGAGCCCTGCCGAAAGGCTAAAGTTTTTCCACCGAATGTCGGTAATAGGCTGGTAGGCTGACAATAGATGCGATGCGCGGGTCCGGAATCACCGAGAATCCGGGCCAAACAGGGGGGAGCTTTTTGGGGATTGTCGGGCGTTCGGAAACCGTGGCTGCGTTGCGTGTCCTGATTGTCGAATCGGCGGCCAGGGACGGTCAGCGCTTGCTGGATGCGATCCTGGGTGGCACGACGGCCATTGAAGGATGTCTCGTTGCCGATCCGGAAATCCTGGCTGCCAGGCTACAAACCGAGCAGTGGGATGCCTTTGTGTTGTCGTGCACGCTGCCGGAGTTGCCGGCAGCCGATGCCATGGCGCTGTTTCGCAAACAGGCGCCGGCGGTACCCGTCATTCTCAGCATCGAACGCGGCGTCATGGACTTTCCCTTCGAGTTGCTGGAGAACGGCGCGTGCGACTTCGTGTTCAAGAGCAATCCGTCGCGGCTGTTGGCTGTGATCGAACGCGAATGCGCCAAGAGCAGTCTGTCGCGTGCCGGACAGGAGGACGTGGCCGGAACGATCGACTCGCTGCCGGAAAGCGAGGGAATTGCCCGTTTCCAGCAGCTTTCCAGCAATCTTCCCGAGTGCTATTGGCTGGCCGACGCCGGGACGCAGGCTATTACTTTCATCAGCGCCGGTTACGAACACATCTGGGGCCAGCACGTCGACGCGCTGTACGCCGACCATCTGGACTGGTTGACCTATGTTCACGAGGCGGATCGCGAGCGGGTTGCCGACGCCATGCAGGCACATCGCGAGGGCGGGCTGGATATCCGGTTCCGCGTGCTGCGGCCGGGCGACGGGTTGCGCTGGCTGCATGCCCGCAATTTTCCGGTGCGCAACGAGGGAGGGAAGGTGCAGAGCGTCGGCGGGGTGGCGACGGATATCACCGGCCAACTTGCCTCCAAGCTGAATCTGTCCTATTACACGCATTTCGATGCGCTGACCGCGTTGCCCAATCAGTGGATGTTCTACGACCAGGTGCAGCGCATGATCGCCCTGTCACGGCGCAGCGGCTTGCCGCTGAGCGTGATGGTGGTGGATGTTGACCGCTTTCACGAAGTGAACCAGGCCCTGGGGTATGCCGCCGGCAACGAACTGCTGCGGCAGATGGCGGGGCGGCTGTCGGGCTCGCTGCGCGAATCGGATTACCTGTGCCGCCTGGGAGGCGACGTGTTCGGGATTCTGCTGCCCGAATTGGCTGACAGTCAGCAGGCTGGCATTGTCGCCCGGCGTATCATCGAAACGCTGATCATGCCGGTCCGGGTGGCCGGTCAGGACGTGTTCGCGACGGCCAGCATCGGGATCAGTTTTTACCCGCAGGACGGCCAGGAGGTTCATGAATTGCTGAGCAATGCCCAACTGGCCGGAGCGCAGGCGAAACAGCAAGGACGCAACAGCTACCAGGCGTATTCCTCGGGGATGCAGGATCACATGCGTGAGCGCATGTTCCTCGAAATCGACCTGCGCAACGCCACGCTATGCGAAGAGTTCGTCCTCTATTTCCAGCCGAAGGTGAGCTGTGCCGATGGGCGCATGACGGGGGTCGAGGCCTTGTTGCGCTGGAAGCATCCACGTCGCGGTATCGTGTCGCCGGACCAGTTCATTCCCTTGCTCGAAGAGACCGGACTCATCGTTCAGGTCGGCCGCTGGGTACTGGAAGAGGCCTGCCGGCATGCCGTCGAATGGCAGCGGGCAGGGCTGAACATGCCCAGCGTTTCGGTGAATCTCTCGGCTCGCCAGTTGCAGTCGGAAACGCTGCTGGCCGACGTGGCGACGACGCTGGAGGAGACCGGGCTGCCACCGTCCTGCCTCGATCTGGAAATCACCGAGAGCATGCTGATGCACAACGCCGAAACAGCCATTCGCACGCTGTCGGCATTGAAGAAAATGGGCGTCACCATTTCGCTGGACGATTTCGGTACCGGCTATTCCAGCCTTGCCTACCTGAAGCGCTTTCCGCTCGATGCAGTCAAGGTGGATCGCTCTTTCGTCCAGGATATCGCGGCCGATTCGGACGACGCTTCGATCACCCGGGCGGTGATCACCATGGCCCACCACCTCAAGCTCAAGGTGGTCGCGGAGGGGGTGGAAACACCCGAACAACTGGCCTTGCTGATATCGCACCAGTGCGACGTGATCCAGGGCTACTTTTTCTCCCGCCCCTTGCCGGCCGATCAAATGACCAGCGTGTTGCTGGCCGACCAGCGGTTGCCGAGCAATCACCTCAACACCGGCAGCCGCAAGCCGATGGCGCTGTTCGTCGCGGTTGCCGGGTTCGATGAAGTCATTTCATGGCTGGGTCGCGAAGGGCATCGCGTCTGCGCCGTCCCCGATGTTGCCGGCGCGATGCAGTGGCTATCCGGCAACCTGGTCGATGTGCTGGTATGCGGCGCGCCCCGCAAGGGTTTCGATTCGGCGGCGCTGATTCGTCTGGCCGGCGAATTGCAGCCGCGCTGCGAGCGGATACTGCTCGCTGACAGTCGGCAATGGAGTCGCAAGTCGGTTGCCGAATTGAGCAGGTCCGGCCTGGTGCACCGCGTGATTCATCTGCCGGTCGAATTGGAGGCTTTCTGCCGGGTGGTCGACGACGCCCTGAATCGCCGGCACATTTCGGAGGAGTACAGCCGTTTGTCGCATGAGGTGGAAGTGGTCGAACGGCAATTGCTTCAGGCCGAAGAAGATCGTCGCCGGCTGTCTGACGAAAACAGGGCGCTCCAGGCTCAAGAGCAGCAGGGTTACCTGATTCTGCAGGAAGTGTTGTCGGCGTTGCCGATCCCGGTGATCGGGGTCGATGCCGGCGGCTTGGTGGCGCTGGTCAACGAAGCGGCCATCAGCCGTTTTGCCGGGCGGGGCATCATGCCAGGTGTCGAGCTTGCCGCGATCATTCCGGAACTCGGTGAATCCCGCTCGGGGTCGCGCGTCGTGATTGACGGTATTTCATATGACTGCAGTTCTCGGCAGATGGGGGCGTTATCCCAGGCTGAGGGCCGTTTCTTCTTGCTGAATGAAACGGCAGGTGAGGCATGAAGGGCATGATACGGACAGAGGCTGCGTTTCCCGGCGCGTGCCTGAGCGAAGCGGTCGTTGACGATTCTGGAAGGGTGTTGGTGCCGGAAGGCGCTGTATTGACCGAATCCCTGATTCAAAGCCTGCTGCGTCGCGGTGTATCCGAACTGTGCGTCGACCGGGCGGAGGAAGAAGATCCGGCGGAGCGTGAAATCAGGCGTGCCCGGATTTCACGGTCGGTGGCGGGTTATTTTCGCCAGGCCGGCGACGGGCTGGGGAGCATGGCGTTGCAAGAGGCAATACTGACGTTTCGCATGGGGCGCGGTGAATGAACAAGCTTTCCCACGACGAAATCGTTCATGGACTTCGGCAATTGCCCGCCCTGCCAAGCGTGATCGGCGAGGTACTGTCATCGTTTGGCAATGACGAAGCGGACATCGGCCTGATCTGCAAGCAGGTTGCCCGCGATCAGTCGTTGACCGCGCGTTTGCTGCGCGTGGCAAACTCTTCCTTCTATGGCCTGCAATGCCGCGTGGCGACGATCAATGAAGCCGTTGTCGTTCTCGGCTTTCGGGCGGTTCGCAGCATGCTGCTGACGCTTAGCGTCAGTAGCGTTTTCGGCAAACAGGATTGCCCCGGCTTTGAGCCGCGAGCCTATATGCGGCATTGCGTCGGTGCCGGGCTGGCCGCCAGGGCCATTGCTGAAACAACAAGGCGCAACCCCGATCTGGCCTTCGCCGGCGGCGTGTTGCACGACATGGGCCAGTTGGCGCTGGCCAGTATGTTTCGAGGGGCTTACGCCCAAGCACTGGCATATCGCCGTGAGCACGATATCCCGCTTGTCATCGCCGAGCGGGATATCCTCGGTACCGACCACGTCCTTGTTGGCGGGCTGCTGGCTGATACTTGGAATTTTCCCACCTCCTTGCGTTCGGCCATTGCCGGGCACCATGCGCCTTCCGCGGCAACGGCGGATTCGTTGGCCGACCTAGTGCATGTTGCGGATGCCATTGCCCACGGCCTAGGGCTGGCAGGGGACGACTGCGATCTGGTGATGCCGGTCGATTTCACGGCGTGGCAGAGGCTAGGTCTGGATCAGGATAAGCTGTCCAGAATCCTG
This sequence comes from uncultured Dechloromonas sp., assembly GCA_946477505.1. Lineage (GTDB taxonomy): Bacteria > Pseudomonadota > Gammaproteobacteria > Burkholderiales > Rhodocyclaceae > Azonexus. Next base: position 6,070 of record CAMKYP010000129.1, read on the forward strand.
CCCCGCGTGGTCGATGGCTTGGACGAGGCCAGCCAGGCGTTCAGCGCCTGACTGGCAGTGACAGGCGGGCGAGCAGGCCGCCGCCGGGATTGTTCAGGAGTTCCAGGCGGCCTTCGTGCAGGCGGGCAATGCGTTCAACGATGGCCAGGCCCAGACCCGTTCCGGTTGCGTTGCTACGCGCCGTTTCCAGCCGCGTGAAAGGGCGCTTCAGACGGTCCACTTCGCTTTCCGGCACGCCGGGGCCGTGATCGCCGACTTCGATATGGATTTCCCGTGTGTCGGCCGAAAGGCGGAGGCTGATCTCGCCACCGGCATATTTGGCCGCGTTGTCGATCAGGTTGTTTACGGCGCGGGCAATGGCCTTCGGGCGCAGGCTGACATCGTCCAGTGCCGGTAGATCGGCGCTGATATGCCGGCCTACGTGGTTCTGGCGGGCTGCAATGGACGCCAGTAGCGCCGATAGATCGGTGAGCGAGGGCGGTTCGCCGGATTCGGCGCGGGCGTAATCCATGAATTGGGAGATCACGCTTTCCATCTGCTCGATGTCGGATACCACGCCCTGGCGGGCCTTTTCGTCGGATACGCTGAGTTCCGCCTCCAGCCGCAGGCGGGTCAGCGGGGTGCGCAAGTCATGCGAGATGCCGGCAAGCACTTCGGAGCGCTCGCGCTCATTGCGTTGCAGATCGGCGGCCATGGTGTTGAAGGCGGTGGCGAGGCGCTTCAGTTCATCTGCGCCGTCTTCTGGCAAGGGGTCGGGTATTTGGCCGCGACCGACCGTTTCGGCTGATCTGGCCATCGCCTTGAGCGGTTTGCTGATGCGGGAGGCGATCAACCAGGCGACGCCGAGGGCCAGCACAACGGCGAGCAATCCCCAGGTCAACCAATGCTGGGCGAATCTGCGGGTTGCCCGTTCGCGCGGCAGGACCAGCCAATATTCCTCTTCGTCGGCATCGTCCAGGCGGAAGCTGACCCAGAAGCCCGGAACACCATCGACGCTGGCTGCAATCCGGGTGTGGTCGCCCAGACGTTGATTGAGCTCCTTTTGCAGCAAGGTGAAAAAGCGTGATTCGGGCATGGCCTCGATCTGATCGCTGGGTTCGGCTGGCAGGAGGCGAATGCCCTCGCGGCTGGAAAATTCGGCAAACAGGCCAAAGCGGCGCTCGGGCGCGGCGGCGAATAGCGATGCCCGGATCAGGTTGACAGCAGAAGCCGCCAACTGGGCGGTTTCGCGGGCGCGTGGCTCGGCATCCATGTAGCGGAACAGGCTGAGCCAGGCTGCCGTCGTGAGCAGGACCAGGATGGCGAGCAGCAGAAAGGTGCGCGCCAGCAGCGTACGGGGCATTGGCTCAATCCCGGGGGGCGCCATCCGGCACGAAGACGTAGCCGAAGCCCCAGACGGTCTGCAGGTAGCGCGGTTGCGCCGGATCGGTCTCGATCAGTTTCCGCAGGCGGGAAACCTGGACGTCGATGGCCCGGTCGAAAGGGCCTTGTTCGCGGCCTCGGGCCAGCGTCATCAGTTTGTCGCGCGACAGCGGCTGGCGCGGGTGCTGGAGTAGCACCTTGAGTACCGCAAATTCGCCGGTGGTCAGCGGTTGCAGTTCTTCGCCGCGCTTGAGGGTGCGGGCAGAGAGATCGACTTCGATGTTGCTGAAGCGAATGGTTTCCACTTCGCCTTCCGGTGCGCCTGGCGGCTTGCTACCCTGGCGGCGCATGACGGCATGGATGCGGGCGAGCAACTCGCGCGGGTTGAAGGGTTTGGGCAGGTAGTCGTCAGCACCCATTTCGAGCCCGACGATACGGTCGACCTCGTCACCCTTGGCGGTCAGCATGATGATCGGCGTCTGGTCGCCCTGGCCGCGCAGGCGGCGGCAGATCGAGAGTCCGTCTTCACCGGGCATCATCAGGTCGAGGACGATCAGGTGATAGTGTTCCCGGGCACGCAGCTTGTCCATCTGCTGTCCGTCGGCGGCCGCCTTGACCTCGAAACCCTGTTCGCCCAGATAGCGCGTCAGCAGGTCGCGCAAGCGTGAATCGTCATCGACGACGAGAATGTGATGGTGTTGTTCGTTCATGCTGGCAAGGATAAGGGCTGACGATGAATGAAGCGCATTAAATGGTAACAAGCTTTTGCACCGCCCGGCCGGGAAACATATTCTTACATCTGGGCCGACTTGCTGTGCTTGCGTGGGGGGACAATGGTGCCGTCCTCTCGTCCGCTCGCTACAATTCGTACATGAAACGTCTGTTCGCCTCTTCACTCCTCTTTCTGAGCCTGCTCGGCCCGGTGGGTGGCGTGTCGGCGCAGCAGGGCTATTGGCGCGACCTGCCTCCCGATGAACGGCGGCAGATGCGCCAGCAGATGCGCGAACATTGGCAGCAGGAGCGGGAGATTCGCCGCGACGAACCGCCGCCGCGCTGGCGCGACATCCCGCCGGAAGACCGGCGGCGTCTGCGCGACGATATGCGCGAGCAACGTGGCCTTCAGGAGGCCCACGGTTTCCACGGAAGGCGGTAGCGGGCGGGGATTGCGGGGAGACTTAATCGCTGAACCGGCGAGGCTCCGGTAAAATGCCGGTCCATGCTCATCCTTGCTCTTGAAACCTCCACCGAACTCGGTTCCTGCGCGCTTTGGCGCGATGGTGCAGTGACCGAGTTCCGCTGCCCGGAAAAACGGCCGCATTCCGAAACCCTGCTACCGCTCGTCCGCGACCTGCTGGCAGAATCCGGCGTGCGTATCGGCGATCTCGATGCGATCGCCTTCGGTGTCGGGCCGGGCGCCTTCACGGGGTTGCGTGTGGCTTGCGGCGCCGCTCAAGGGCTGGCAGTCGTTGCCGGCTTGCCGTTGATCCCGGTGACCAGCCTCGAGACCCTTGCAACCGAGGCGGGGGGCGATCGCGTGCTAGCAGTGCTCGATGCACGCATGGGCGAGGTGTATTCCGCTTGCTACGAGCGAGAGGAGGCGGGCCACGCC
>CAMKYP010000130.1 GCA_946477505.1 uncultured Dechloromonas sp.
TCACCGCCATGCGCCAGAGCGTCATCGTCGAAACCTTCCGCACCTATGTGCCGGAGGAGTCAGTCGAGGAGCAATGGGACATGGAAGGCCTGGAGCGGGCGCTGGCTGCCGAACTGCAGATCACCGCGCCGGTTGCCCAGTGGTTCAAGGACGAACCGACGCTATCCGATGAGGAAATCCTTGAGCGCATCACCAAGGGTGCTGACGAGGTCTATCAGGCCAAGGTCGAACTGGTCGGCGCCTCGACCTTCCACCAGTTCGAGCGCAACGTCATGCTGCAGAGCCTCGACAGCCACTGGCGCGAACACCTGGCGGCGCTGGACCACCTGCGCCAAGGCATTCATCTGCGCGGTTATGCCCAGAAGAACCCGAAGCAGGAGTACAAGCGCGAAGCCTTCGAGCTGTTCGAGGACCTGCTCGACCTGGTCCGCCGCGAAGTGACCCGCATCGTCTATACCGTGCAGATTCGTTCTCAGGAAGATGTCGAGGAAACCGCGCCGCACGCCGACGTGCAGAATGTGCAGTACCAGCATGCCGGTTACGACGAGGCGCTGGGCGAAGGTGAGGCGCAGCCGCCGCAGGCTGTGGCGCCAGCCGATGCCGGCTCGAAGATCGGCCGCAACGACCCCTGTCCCTGCGGATCGGGCAAGAAATACAAGCACTGCCACGGAAAACTGTCCTGATCTGAACCCCAAGGCACCCGACGGTGCCTTGATGCTTTTGGAGCCACGAGAATGCCTGTCAATTACGCCACCCCTGCTGCCGACCAACTTTTTGCGGTCCCCGGCGTCCGTCTTGGTGTTGCCGAAGCCGAAATCCGCAAGAAAAACCGCCGCGACCTGACCCTGGTGGCGCTGGATGCCGGCAGCACCGTGGCCGGCGTATTCACGCTGAACCGCTTCTGTGCCGCGCCGGTGCAGTTGTGTCGCAACCACCTCGCCGGTGGCAAGGAAATCCGTGCCCTGGTCATCAATACCGGTATCGCCAATGCCGGCACCGGTGAGCCGGGCCGCCAGACCGCCCGGGCCAGTTGCGCCGCCGTCGGCGAACTGTTGGGCGTTGCGGCCGACCAGGTGCTGCCGTTCTCGACCGGCGTCATTCTCGAGCCCTTGCCGGTTGATCGTCTGAAGGCTGGCCTGCCGGCCGCCTTGGCCGATCTGAAGGCCGACAACTGGCACGCTGCCGCTCATGCCATCATGACCACCGATACCGTCGCCAAGGCCGCCTCGCGCCGCATTACGGTCGACGGCAAGACGATCACCGTGTCCGGCATTTCCAAGGGCGCCGGCATGATCAAACCGAACATGGCCACCATGCTCGGCTTCCTGGCTACCGACGCCGGTATCGCCCAACCGCTGCTGGACAAGTTGGTCAAGGAGGCTGCCGACGCCTCGTTCAACTGCATCACCGTCGATGGCGACACCTCGACCAACGATTCCTACGTGATGATCGCCACCGGCCAGTCCGGTGCCCGTTTCGCCGCCGAAGGCGATGCCGGCTGGTCCGAGGTCAAGGCTGCGATCATCGCTGTTTCCGTCGAACTGGCGCAGGCCATCGTGCGTGACGGCGAAGGCGCCACCAAGTTCATCACCGTCGCCGTGCAAGGTGGCAAGAATGTCGAGGAATGCCGTCAGGTCGGCTATGCCATCGGTCATTCGCCGCTGGTCAAGACGGCCTTCTTCGCTTCCGACCCCAACCTCGGCCGTATCCTCGCTGCGGTCGGCTACGCCGGCATCGCCGATCTGGATGTCGATGGGGATGTCGATGGCGTCAAGGTTTGGCTGGACGACGTGCTGGTTGCCGAAAACGGCGGCCGGGCAGCTGCCTACCAGGAGGCCGATGGCGCCCGTGTCATGGCGCAGGCCGAGATCACCGTCCGCGTCGACCTCGGTCGTGGCACGGCCCAGGCTAGCGTGTACACCTGCGATTTCTCGTACGACTACGTCAAGATCAACGCCGACTATCGTTCCTGATCCGCTGGGCGCGGAACGACCCGGCGCGGTGGTCCGACTGGAGTTAAGCGCATGACCGACATTCGCCGCGATCTGGCCAGGAATACCTTGGCCATCCTTTGCATTCTCGGGCTGATCGGCTTGAGCCTGTGGGTGCTGCGCCCCTTCCTGGCGGCTTCGGTATGGGCGGCGATGTTGGTGGTTGCCACCTGGCCCATGTTCGTCAGTCTGGAAGCGCGCCTGGGTAATCGACGGGGTGTCGCGGTACTGATCATGAGCCTCGGCATGTTGCTCCTGTTGGTACTGCCCTTGTGGCTGGCATTGGACACCATTCTCGATCATGCCGGAGAGCTGACGGCGGCCGGCAAGTCGGTAGCGAGCAATGGCCTTCCTCTGCCGCCCGACTGGGTCAAGACACTGCCGCTGGTGGGCGAGCGTCTGGCTGCCGGCTGGAGCCAGGTGGCTGCTGGAGGAGCAGCGGATATCGTCGCCAAGGCCACGCCTTATGCGGCAGATGCCGGTAAGTGGGTGCTCGCTCAGGTGGGTGGGTTGGGCGGCATGCTGATCCAGTTTTTGCTAGTGGTCACGATCTCAGCCATTTTGTATTCCGGTGGCGAGACGGGCGCGCGCATGGCGCGACGTTTCGGGCGCCGGCTGGCCGGCGAACGGGGCGAAAACTCGATTATCCTCGCTGGTCAGGCCATTCGTGGCGTGGCACTGGGCGTTGGCGTCACCGCCATCGTGCAGACCTTGCTCGGTGGGCTCGGCCTGGCCGTTGCCGGTGTGCCGTTCGCCTCCTTGCTGTCGGCGCTGATGCTGATGCTGTGCATTGCGCAAATCGGTCCCATGCTGGTTCTGCTGCCGGCGGTCGGCTGGATGTACTGGACGGGTGACACCGGCTGGGCGACTTTCCTGCTGGTGTGGAGCCTGATCGTTGGTACGCTGGATAATTTCCTGCGCCCCATGCTCATCAAACGCGGTGCCGACCTGCCGCTGCTGCTGATCTTCGCCGGGGTCATCGGTGGCATGCTGGGCTTCGGATTGATCGGCATTTTCGTCGGTCCGGTCGTGCTGGCCGTGACCTGGACGTTGATGCTTGCCTGGATCGAGGATGCGCTGGGCAAAGATGAATCGCCTGCCGAAGCCACCGACGAGCCGGTTGCCGTTTCAGAGCCGCCGCAGCTTGATCATCCGGAACCAGCCGCCGGCCAGGGTGGGTAGGTCGTGTTCCAGTGCCAAGCTGGGCGCTGCGACGAGTAAGTCCTCGAACACGACATCCAGTCGCGTTGCAACACGGCGCAGCAATGGGTTGAGCAGGCGACGCATCAGCGCCGGCTGCCCGCGACGCAGGAATTTGTCGAACACCAGGATGCTGCCGCCGGGCCGCACGACGCGCGCAATCTCAGCAAAGCAATCCGCCGGTTGGGGCACGACAGCCAAGATCAGGTGCAATACAGCATGATCGAAAGCGGCATCGGCAAAGGGCAGGCGCTGGGCGTCGCCCTGGACCGGCACGAAATCGATCTGCCCGGCGCGCGGCAGGGCGCGACGCAGCATGGCGTGGGTCAGGTCCAACCCGACGTAGCGGTGCTGGGGCGGCAGGTAGGGCAGGTCGAGGCCGGTCCCGACGCCGGCCAGCAGTACCCGGCCCGGCTCGTCCGGCAGTGCGGTCAGGCTGCGCTGGCGGGCGGTCCGCGTTACCTGGTCGATGGCTGCATCGTAGAACGGCGCGATCAGCGTGTAGCTGTGTTTGAGGTTCAATGCAGGGCGCGGGGGATGGCGAGGACGAATTCGGGAATTTCCGCCTCGAAGTGCGTGCCGTCTTCGGCAACCATCTGGTAGCTGCCTTTCATCGTGCCGATCGGGGTCGTCAGCGACGAGCCGCTGGTGTACTGATAGCTTTCTCCGGGTTGGAGCAGCGGTTGCTGGCCGACCACGCCCAGCCCTCGCACTTCCTGCACGTGATTGTTGGCGTCAGTGATGATCCAGTGCCGGGAAACCAGTTGGGCCGGCACCTGGCCAACGTTGCGGATAGTGATCGTGTAGGCGAAGACATAGCGGTCGTTCTCCGGGTCGGACTGGTCGGGAATGAACTGCGGCATCGGGTGGACTTCGATTCGGTACTTGTTGTCGGGCATGGGATAATTTCGTTCGTTATTGTTCAGGGACACATCATGTCAGCCAAAGATTACGTCATCGCACCGAGCATTCTGTCCGCCAACTTCGCCAAGCTGGGCGAGGAAGTGGCCAACGTCATCGCCTCGGGGGCCGACTGGATTCACTTTGACGTGATGGACAACCATTATGTTCCCAACCTGACCATCGGTCCGCTGGTTTGTGAGGCGATCCGCCCGTGCACCACGGCGCCGATCGACGTGCACCTGATGGTCAAGCCGGTCGACCGCATCATCCCCGATTTCATCAAGGCCGGGGCCAACATCATCACCTTCCACCCGGAAGCCTCGGAACACATCGACCGCAGCCTGTCGCTGATCCGCGAAGGCGGCTGCCAGGCCGGCCTCGTCTTCAACCCGGCGACACCGCTCGACCACATGGACTACGTCATGGACAAGCTCGACGTCGTGCTGCTGATGAGCGTGAACCCCGGTTTCGGCGGGCAGAAGTTCATCCCCGGCACGCTGGCCAAGGCGAAACAGGCGCGTGCCAAGCTCGATGCCTACGAACAGCAGAGCGGCCGGCGTATCCGCCTGGAGATCGACGGCGGCGTGAACACCGCCAACATCGCGGAGATTGCCCGTGCCGGCGTCGATGCCTTCGTTGCCGGGTCGGCCGTCTACGGGGCGGGCAAGGACAGCGACCCGCACCGCTACGATTCAATCATCGGTGCGCTGCGCGGCGAGCTCGGGAAGGTCTGAGCTTCCCCGCCGCCCATCTCGCGAGAATGCCGCCCGCCAATGCGGCTTCCTACGGTCGGGCGTGGCGCGCGGTTGGCGGCAAGCATCGCAAGTTCAACGGTCCCAGTAGGGGGTCGGTCCGAAGCGCTTCATCAGGAATTCGATAAAGGCGCGGACTTTCAATGGCAAATGCCGATTGGGTAGGTGGACGGCGTAGATGAAACGCTCGGTTGGCACATAACCAGGTAAAACCTCGACCAGGCGCCCTTCCTGCAGATCCTTGCCGACGATGAAGGTTGGCAGCAGGGCCAGCCCGAGCCCCCCGAGTACCGCCTGGGACAAGGCTTCGTCGTCATTGATGCGCAGGGTGCCGGATACCGGAATCGAAACATCTCCGTTATACCCGTTGAGGTGCCACATTCCCTGCGTGTTCATGAAGGTGTAATCCAGGCAGTTGTGCAGGACCAGGTCCTCGGGAATGAGCGGAATTCCGCGACGGGCGAGATAGGACGGGCTTGCGCAAATCTTGCGGCGGATCGGGGCCAGTTGGCGCGCGACCAGATTCTGGCCCGGCTCGCGGGTGATGCGCAACGCCAGGTCGTATCCCTCGTCCGCAAGGTCGACCAGGCGATCGCTGATCGTCAGGTCGACGCTGAGGTCCGGATACAGCGCCATGAAGTCGGGCAGGGCCGAGGCCACGTGCATGGTGCTGAAGGCGACCGGGGCGCTGATCTTGAGCTTGCCGCGCGGCTCCTGATGCAGTCGTGAAATCGTTGTGTCGGCCTGGCTGAGTTCTTCCAGTATGCGGTCGCAGTGTTCGAAATAGGCTTCGCCAACATCGGTCAGGCTCAGGCTGCGGGTACTTCGGTGCAGCAAGCGTACCCCCAGGTCGCTTTCCAGGCGGGTGATGGCTTTGCTGACGCGCGATTTCGAGACATTGAGACGGCGCGCTGCCTCCGAGAAGCTGTGTACTTTGACCACATGAGCAAAGAAAAGCATGTCGTTGATGTCGTGCATGGGGGGCTCAAGATTGTTATCAAAATAGAAACAGTTTTGTTCAAATTCCATGGCTTATCAAGTCGGCTTTCCGGTTCTATGATCCGATTCTCGAAAAACGGCCGGATCGCCTTCTCAGGGCTGCTCTGATGAATCGCTCGGTACGGCCTGCTGTGCCTTGCCCATGGTCGTTCTTGGTGGTTTCTGCGCAGCCCTTGGCGGGTAGCTCTGCTTTCTCCACCGAGTCGGCTGCCGATTGTTGCTGAACGGCTATCAATGGCGGCGCATTTTTTGCGCTTGACGTGGTTGATTGCGCCGATTTTCGACAATTCACCCCGTACGACGAACCAGGGAGCAATGATGCGTTACCAGAGTTTTGATGATTTCATTCAGCAGGTAGCCGTGCGCAATCCGGGGCAGCCGGAGTTCTTGCAGGCGGCGACGGAGGTCATCGAAAGCTTGTGGCCGTACATCGCGCGACATCCGAAATATGCCGAACACGGCTTGCTTGATCGTCTGCTCGAGCCCGAGCGCATCATCATTTTCCGCGTGTCATGGGTTGACGACAGGGGCGAGGTTCAGGTCAATCGCGGCTACCGCATCCAGCACTCGTCAGCCATTGGTCCCTACAAGGGCGGCATTCGCTTTCATCCCTCGGTCAATCTGTCCATTCTCAAATTCCTGGCCTTCGAGCAGACCTTCAAGAATGCGCTGACCACGCTGCCCATGGGCGGCGGTAAAGGGGGCTCGGATTTCGATCCGAAGGGGCGCAGCCCGGGCGAGGTGATGCGCTTTTGCCAGGCATTCGTCAGCGAACTGTTTCGCCATGTCGGCGCCAGTACCGATGTGCCGGCCGGCGACATCGGCGTGGGCGGCCGCGAGGTCGGCTTCATGGCCGGGATGTACAAAAAGCTGACGAACCGGGCAGACTGCGTGTTCACCGGCAAGGGGCTGAGCTTCGGCGGTTCGTTGATCCGTCCGGAAGCAACCGGCTACGGTACCGTCTATTTCGCCGAGGAGATGCTCAAGCAACAGGGACGCAGCTTCGACGGCCTGCGCGTCAGCGTTTCGGGAGCTGGCAATGTTGCCCAGTACGCGATCGAAAAGGCGATGGCGATGGGGGCCAAGGTTGTCACCGTATCCGATTCAAGCGGCACGGTGATCGATGAAAGCGGGTTCACGCCAGAAAAGCTGGCTGAGCTGATGGAGGTGAAAAACCGCTGCTACGGCCGCGTCAGCGACTACGCCGAGCGAGTCGGCGCCATCTTCCAGGCGGGCGTTCGCCCTTGGCATGTGCCGGTCGATGTCGCCCTGCCCTGCGCCACGCAGAACGAGTTGGACGCGGAGGATGCGAAGACTCTGCTCAAGAACGGCGTCATCTGCGTTGCCGAAGGTGCCAACATGCCGTCGACTGCCGACGCGGTGAAGGTGTTCGAGGGCAATGGTGTGCTTTACGCTCCGGGCAAGGCCAGCAATGCGGGCGGAGTGGCGACTTCTGGCCTGGAAATGAGTCAGAACGCCATGCGCCTTTCCTGGCAGCGTGACGAAGTCGACGCCCGTCTGCACGAAATCATGCGCAATATCCATGAAGCTTGCTTGAACTACGGTCTGACGGCTGGTGGTAAGGTCAGCTATGTCAATGGCGCCAACATCGCCGGCTTTGTCAAAGTTGCCGATGCGATGCTGGCCCAGGGCGTAATTTAATTAGCTCGCCAGGCAGAAAGAGCGCCGTGTTTCATGCCTTTCACGACCTGATTGCCGAGTTGCTGGCAGGCGATCGGTATTTTCAAAGTCTGTTTGCGACACACGGCATGCTTGAACAGAAGATCGGGAAGGTGGAGGTTTGCATGGCGCCGGGTGCAAGGAACGAAATCCACTTCCTCAAAAGCAAGAAGCTGGCGATCGGGGCTGTGCGTTACTCGTTGTCTCTGCCGGCCAGCCTTGCCCGGATCGGCGCCTGAGGCCGTATGGGCAGCGCGCGTGCTAACCCCTCGAGTCCAGCGCACCGGCGCTACGAAAGGCATCCGGTCAGCTGCGAAATCGATGGCGAGGTATTTTCCGGCTACTACTGGGTGGCCGGCATGATTCTCGTCGTATCGACGGCAACGGGCGGTACCAGCCGCCAACTGGCCAATCGGCAACCGGACGATCTGGCCAGGAGCTTGTTGCGGGATATGTTGTTGGCCAGCCGGGAACGCGCCGCCACCCCGCCCCCGGCGTCGTGACCCCGGGCGAAAATCGGCTACCAACAAAGGCCGTCTGCGACCGGTGACGGGGTTTCAACCGGCCTGTCGATCCCAATAGGGCTCCGCGCCAATATGGGAAAGCATGAAGTCAATGAAAACCCGGACCTTGTTGGGCAGGTGCCGCGTCGGTAGGTACATGGCGTAGACATGGCGCTCCACCGGGATGTACTCGGACAAGACGGCCTGCAACTCCCCGTTCTGTAGCGCCTTGCCGACAATGAAAGTCGGCAGCAGCCCGACTCCCAGTCCGCCGAGGACGGCTTGCGACAGGGCTTCGTCGTCATCGACGTGGAGCGGGCCGTTGATGGGCACGGATATTTCCCCTTCCGGGCCGGTGAAGCGCCATCGTCCGGGCTCGCCGGAGCGCGTGTAATCCAGGCAGTTGTGCTGAACCAGATCGGCTGGCGTCCGGGGAGTGCCTCGGCGGCGGAAGTAATCCGGGGTGGCGCATAGCTGGCGCCGAACGGGTGCCAGCGGGCGCGCCACCAGATTCGGCGGTGGGTCGCCGCTGACGTGAATGGCCACGTCAAAACCTTCCTCGACCAGGTTCACCCAGCGATCGGTGATGCTGAGGTCGATCTTGAGTTCCGGGTGGCGCGGCAGGAATTCGGCCAGGGCGGGGGCGACGTGCAGGGTGCCAAACGCTACCGAAGCGCTGACGCGCAATACGCCCCGCGCTTCGTTGCTGAGGCTGCCGACCAGTTTCTCTGCCGCCGTTGCTTCCTCGAGAATGCGGGCGCAGTGCTCGGCCACAGCGGCGCCGATTTCGGTCAGGCTGAGGTAGCGGGTGGTTCGGTTCAGCAGGTGCGCGCCGAGCGATTTTTCCAGCTTGGCGACGGCCTTGCTGATCGCCGAACGGGACGTCCCGGCCCGTCTGGCCGCCTCCGAAAAGCTGCCAGCCTCGACCACCCGGGCGAATACTGCCATCAAATTCAAATC
>CAMKYP010000131.1 GCA_946477505.1 uncultured Dechloromonas sp.
GACGAATCGCTGGTCTGCATCTCAAGCAGCGACTGCAACCATTTGTGCGTCTTGATCTGCAGGTCGGCGCTCGACTCGTCCATGTCCTTGTACAACCAGTGTGCCGCCACACCTTCCTGCGCGACGTTGTGCATCTCGCGAGTGCGGATTTGCACCTCGACCGGCGTGCCGTAGGGGCCAATCAACGTCGTGTGCAGCGACTGGTAGCCGTTGGCCTTGGGAATCGCAATGTAATCCTTGAATTTTCCGGGTACCGGCTTGAACAGGCTGTGCAGGGCGCCGAGCGCCAGATAGCAGGTCGGCACGTTGTCGACGACGACACGGAAACCGTAGATGTCGAGCACCTGCGAGAAGGACAGGTGCTTGTCCTTCATCTTGCGGAAGATGGAATACAGGCTCTTTTCGCGTCCGAAGACCTCGGCCCTCAGGCCGGCATGCACCAGCTTGTCGCGAATCCCGTCGAGGATGCGGGTAAGCAGTTCCTTGCGATTACCCCGCGCGGCGTTGAGCGCCTTGGACAAGACCTGGGCGCGATGCGGGTGAATCAGCGAGAACGACAGATCCTGCAGTTCGCGGTACAGCTTGTTCAGGCCCAGGCGCAAGGCGATCGGAGCGTAGATTTCCAGCGTTTCGCGGGCGATGCGGGCACGCTTGTCGGCACGCATCGCCGACATCGTCTGCAAGTTGTGCTGGCGGTCGGCCAGCTTGATGAGCACGACGCGCAAATCGCGCGCCATGGCCATCAGCATCTTGCGGAAATTTTCGGCCTGCGCTTCCTGATAGGAAGCGAACTCCATCTTGTCGAGCTTGGAGAGGCCATCGACCAGTTCGGCGACTTCCTTGCCGAATTTCTCGGCCAGTTCGTGCTTGGTAGTGCCGGTATCCTCCAGCACATCGTGCATCAGCGCCGCGCAGATCGCATCGGCGTCCATGCGCCATTCAACCACGGCGCCGGCAACGGCCAGCGGATGGGTGATGTAGGGCTCGCCCGACATGCGCTTCTGATGCGCGTGGGCCTTGGCCGCGAAAGCGTACGCGGCCTGGATTCTCGTTACATCGGCGGTAGGGAGATAGTCGAGACTATCGAGGAAAACCCGGTAGGCGGGTTCCACACAGGATGGCGGCGCAGAATCCATAGGTCTTCACCGCCCCATGACTCAGGCCTGACCGCGGTTCAGCACTTCCAGACCAACCTTGCCAGAACCCATTTCCTTCAGCGCGACAACCGTCGGCTTGTGCTTTTCCGGGTCCACCAACGGCGTGGCGCCATTGGCCAATTGACGGGCGCGGTGTGCGGCGGCAAGGGTCATCTGGAAACGGTTCGGAATTCTCTTCAGGCAGTCATCAACGGTAACGCGAGCCATGCTAAACCTCTAATTTCAAATCAATCTTTCGAACAGGGCGGCGTGACGGACACGCTGAACCCCGACGCTCAGGCGGGAGGCGCGCACGACGGCACGCAAATCTTCCAGCGCCTGCGCTAACTGGTCGTTAATAATAACATAGTCGAATTCGCCAACATGGCGCATCTCGGCCTGCGCCGCAGCCAGACGGCGGGCGATGACGTCGGCGCTATCGGTGCCTCGGCCGGTCAGGCGGCTGGTCAATTCTTCCATCGACGGCGGCAGGATGAAGATGCCGATCGCTGCGGGAAAAAGCTTGCGGACCTGTTGCGCCCCCTGCCAGTCGATTTCCAGCAGCACATCATGACCGAGCGCCAACTGGTCGGCGATCCATTTCTTCGAGGTACCGTAGAAGTTTCCGTGCACCTCGGCCCACTCCAGGAATTCCTGGCGAGCGATCATGGCCTGGAACGCGATGGTGTCGACGAAATGATACGCGCGCCCGTTCTCCTCGCCCGGACGCGGGTCACGCGTCGTAAAGGAGATCGACAAGTGCACGCCGCTTTCCTGCTCCAGCAGCATGCGCACCAAGGTGGTCTTGCCTGCCCCCGAGGGTGCGGCGACGACAAAGAGATTTCCGGCCATACGTATGTTTCCCGTGCGAACTGGCGCCGCGCGCCAAAAACGTCATTGTAGCGGCGGCTTCGGCAACCAGCGACGCAGTATCTGAGTCAAGCGATCCGGATCGACCGGCTTGGCGATATGGTCGTTCATGCCGGCTTCCAGACAGCGCTGGCGATCTTCGGCGAAGGCATTGGCAGTCATGGCGATGATCGGGGTCGTCGCATACTCCGGCATACCCCGGATACGGCGAGTCACTTCGAATCCGTCGATACCCGGCATCTGCAGATCCATCAGGATGAGGTCGTAGCGGACTGCCTGCACCCTGGCAATGGCCTGTTCGCCCCCCTCGGCCATATCCAGCGGCAGGCCTGCAATTTCGCGAATCAATTCGCACGCCACTTCACGATTCAAAGGCTCATCCTCGACAAGCAGGATACGCACCGCCGGATCATGACTGATCGGATACTCCGTTTCGGGCACCTCCGCCTCGGCAGCCGCACCGGGAGCCGCCTTGCCGAAGCGCGCGGTCATCCAGAAGGTGCTGCCCTCTCCCTGCACACTGTCGACACCTGTCTTGCCGCCCATCAGTTCGGCTAGGCGCTGCGTAATGACCAATCCAAGACCGGTTCCACCATACTGGCGAGTCGTCGAGTTATCGGCCTGCTCAAACGGACGGAACAGCCGCTGACGCACATCCTCGGGAATACCGATACCGCTGTCCTGAACCTCAAAGCGCACCCGCAGACTGTTTTCATCCTCGTCGACAACCGCCCCGCGCAAAACGATGGCGCCGGCCTCGGTAAATTTGATGGCATTGCTGACATAGTTCAGCAATGCCTGACTGAGCCGTGTGCTGTCGCCAACCAGACAGGATGGCAGCCCATCCATCACGGTCCGGAAAACAAGCCCCTTGGCCGTGGCCTTGTCGACACTCAGCCCGATGACCCGCTCGACCACATCCGCAAGGCGGAAGGATGCCTGCTCAAGTACCAGCTTGCCCGATTCGATCTTGGAAATATCGAGGACGTCGTTGATGATCGACAGCAGGTGATCGGCCGACCCCAAAATCTTGTCGAGCCGGTCGGCCTGACGCGGCGCAAGCTCGTCCCGCTTGAGCAGGTGCGCCAAGCCAACGATGGCATTCATCGGCGTACGGATTTCATGGCTCATGTTGGCGAGAAACGCGCTCTTCGTCCGGTTGGCCGACTCGGCGGCATCCTTGGCCTGTTCGAGTTGCGCCGTCCGCTCCCGTACCAGCACCTCAAGATGCTGGCGATAAATCTCCAGCTCCTGCGCATTGCGTTTCGGTTCGTCGATATCCGTGACAAGCCCGACCAGACCGACAAAATTGCCTTCCTCGTCGAGTAGGCGCCGCCCGCACAGAAAGCCCCAGAACGTCGAACCATCGCGACGGACATATTCCCGTTCCAACCGGACCAAAGGAATTTCGGAAGCCATCAGTTTGAGCATTTTTTCGCGCCCCACCTCCCGCTCGTCAGGATGGACCAGCGACACATATTCATCGCCAATCAGTTCTGCCATGGGAATGCCCCACATGGCCGACATCCGTTCGTTGGCCATCACGATGCGCCCTCGCGGATCGACCAGGAAAATTGCGCCATCGGAGGTATCGAAAAGCGTCCGCAATATACGCTCGCGCTCGCCAAGACGGCTGGCATAGCGATGCATCATGAAGAGCGCACCACCGCTCAGCCCGATGAACAGGATCAACATGGCCAGGATGACTCGCCGCTGGCCCTGCCAGGGTTGCAGATAATGGTCCCCGGGAACGCCGACGTCGATATAGAAACGGTAGTCCGGATTGAAGCGGTAGGCATGCAAGCGGGGCGGGCCATCAACGCCTGCCGCGTTGAAAACGTAAGTACCTTCGTTCGGATTGACCGCCAACGCCGCGCTGAACTCCCGCGACACGTCGGTCGAACCGTGCTCGGAAAGCGATCCGTTCATCGGCACCCGGGCGAGCAGCGTCAGATCGCGGTCGCGCCAGGAGATCGAACCGGCATCACCGACACGCAGCCCGGCAAAGCGTTGCTGAAAATAGTTCAGGTCCACACCGGCGTAGGCAACCCCGGCAAACGCGCCGCGGACATCGGGCAGGCGCCGCGCGATAACGACCATCGCCCTGCCGGTCACCCGTCCCACCAGCGGCTTGGACATGACCCATTCGAGCGCCGGGTTATCCCGCAAGCGTTGAAAGTAATCCCGGTCGTCAACCTTCACTCCGACCCCGCCTCCGCTGCCAAACCCGACCACGGAAACCCCGTCAGCATTTGCAATGCGCAGCACGCCCAGTGGCGGCAAGCGTTCCCGCTGACGGCTGAGAAAGCCCTCCATGGCCTCTGACGAGCCGTGGGCGCTCACGACATGCTCTACGTAATGATCGATGGCATCCCGCAGCAGCAGATCGACCTTCTCCAAGGATGCCGCCACATCACGCTCGACCAGCATGGCGAGATTTTCGGTCGTCTGCCGTGTCTGGCTGCGATGCTGCCGGAGGCTGGTCGTCAGCAGGTAGGAGCCCAGCGCAATGGCCGACAGGATCACCGCCAGCCACCCCAGTATGAAGCGCTGCGTCAGCGCCGTCGGAGACAGGGGGGTAACGACGCCGACAGCTTGCATGGTCCGGCTTTTATTCCAGGTTCTGGATCTGTTCGCGCATCTGCTCGATGAGCAGTTTGAGATCCATGGAGGCCTGGGAGACCTCTGTAATTGCCGACTTGGAACCCAGCGTATTGGCTTCTCGATTCAATTCCTGCATCAGGAAATCGAGTCGCTTGCCACAGGCCCCACCCTGTTTCAGGATGCGCTCGACCTCGTCGAGATGAGTGGTCAGACGGCTGAGTTCCTCGGCCACGTCGATGCGCGTGGCAAACACGGCTACTTCCTGCAGGATGCGATCGTCACTGGCGTTACCCAAGGCCTCGGTCAGCCGCTGGCGCAGTTTTTCGGTAAACAGTGCCTGCGCTTCGGGAATGCGGGGCGCGACGCGACGCACGATGTCGCGCATGCCATTGACCCGTTCGACGATCATGGCCACCAGCTTGGCGCCTTCGCGACCGCGGCTGGCGGTAAAGTCGTCGAGCGCCTCACGGGCGAGCGCCATGACCTCCGGCCCGAGCGCCGCGAAATCGACGCTCTGGTCGCCGAACATGCCGGGCCAGCGCAGGGTTTCGTTCACGCTCAGCGGTGCCGCATCGGGCAACTGCGCACGCACCTGGGCGCTCAGTGCTTGCAGGGTAGCAAGCAAATCGCCGTTGAGTTGAAGCTGCTCGGCCCGAGCCGCCGCCGCATTGAAGGACAATCGGCATTCGACCTTGCCGCGCGACAGGCGGGCGGAAAGCAGCTCGCGCAGCGGCATTTCCAGCGCCCGCAAATCCTCGTTAACCCTGAAATGAAAATCCAGATAGCGGGAATTGACGCTTTTCAGCTCTATTTGCAGCGAACCGCGATCTACATCACGGGTTTTCACTGCATAACCAGTCATACTACAAATCATTATCGGGGAGTCTCCAGCTTTACAGGCCGGACAACACGCCCGAAAATGCCTGAAATTGCATCATAACCGCGAGCTCCATGGCGCAACAAGCCAATCAACCGTTACCCAACGGCCACCAACTTGAGGAATACACGATAGACCGCCAGCTCTCGCTCGGCGGTTTTTCCATCGTATATCTCGCGACCGACCCTGAGGGGCGACAGGTTGCTATCAAGGAGTATCTGCCAAACAGCCTGGCGTTGCGCAGCCGCGGCGAGATCAACCCGGTCATCACGGCGGAACACCTGGGTGCCTTCCGCTACGGCATGAAGTGCTTCTTCGAGGAAGGCCGCGCGCTGGCCCGCCTGTCACACCCGAACGTGATCCGCGTGTTGAACTTCTTTCGCGCCAACGACACGGTATACATGGTCATGGAGTACGAGCATGGCCGGACGCTGCAGGAGTTCATCCAGAAACACCAGGGACACATTTCGGAGCGCTTCATCCGCGGTGTGTTCACCCGCATGCTGAACGGCCTGCGCGAGGTGCACTCCAACAAGCTGCTGCATCTGGACCTGAAGCCATCGAACATCTACCTGCGTGGCGACAACACGCCCGTGCTGATCGACTTCGGCGCCGCCCGCCAAACACTGATCACCGACCAGCCCGTCCTCAAGCCGATGTACACCCCGGGTTTTGCGTCGCCCGAACACTACGGCACACGCAAGGATCTCGGCCCCTGGAGCGACATTTACAGTGTCGGCGCTTCAATGTATGCCTGCCTGGCCGGCGTGGCCCCGCAGGCTGCCGACAGCCGCATGAAAAAGGACACGCTGGCCCCGGCCATGCTGCGCTGGGACGGCCAGTATTCCGACCGCCTGCTTGAGATCATCGACTGGTGCCTGAATCTCAACCATCTGTACCGGCCGCAAAGTGTTTTCGCCCTGCAGAAAGCACTTGTCGAAGCCATTACCCCGCCCCGCCCGAAGACCAATCCCAACTGGCTTGGCCGCTTCGTGGATAAATTCAGGAATCCGCTGCGATGAGATTCACTATCTATCAGGAAAGCCGCATCGGCGGCCGTGCCAACAACGAAGACCGGACAACCTACTGCTACTCCCGCGATGCCTTGCTGATGGTCGTCGCCGATGGCATGGGCGGCCATCACTATGGCGAGATCGCGGCGCAGATCGCCGTCCAGACGCTGGCCGATGCCTTCCAGCGTGAGGCCCGCCCGCTGCTGGCCGACCCCTTCCGCTTCCTGCTCAAGGGCATGACCAATGCCCATCACGCCATTCTCGACTACACCGCGCGCCACAAGCTGAGCGATACGCCGCGCACCACCTGCGTTGCCTGCGTGGTGCAGGACAACGTCGCCTACTGGGCACACGCCGGCGACTCCCGCCTGTTCCTGATGCGCGACGGACGCGTCATGGCGCAGACCAAGGATCACTCGCGCATTCGCCTGCTCATCGAGGAAGGCATGATTACCGAGGCGCAGGCCGCCTTTCACCCCGACCGCAACAAGATCTACAGCTGCCTGGGCAGTCCGACGCCGCCGGAAATCGAGTTCTCGCGCAAGACGCCGCTCAACCACGGCGACATCCTGGTGCTGTGCACCGATGGCCTGTGGGGTGAAATTTCCGGCGAAATGATGGCGGTTGCCCTGAAGGGCACCAACCTGCTGCAGACGATCCCGATGGTGCTCAATCAGGCCGACGCCAAGGGCGGCCCCCACCGCGACAATCTGTCGGTGGTTGCCGTGCGCTGGGAGGATGCCTATGTCGAAGAAGCAAGCAGCTCCATCTCGACACAGACCATGACCCAGGACGAAGTCACCACCCGGCTCGAGGAATTCGGTCGTAATCCGGCCTACAAGAGCGAGCTGAGCGAGGTCGAGATCGAGGATGCGATCGAGGAAATCCGCGCCGCCATCGAAAAATACAACCCGAAGAAATAAGGAAAGCCATGCGCCCCAGCCAACGCCAGCCGGACCAGCTCCGTAGCGTCCGCATCACCCGTAATTTCACCCGCCACGCCGAAGGCTCGGTGCTCATCGAAATGGGCGATACCCGCGTGCTATGCACCGCCTCGGTCGAGGAAAACGTGCCGCCCTTCCTGCGCGGTAAAGGCCAGGGCTGGGTGACCGCCGAATACGGCATGCTGCCCCGCTCGACGCACACCCGCAGCGCCCGCGAGGCGGCGAAGGGAAAACAGACTGGCCGCACCCAGGAAATCCAGCGCCTGATCGGCCGCAGCCTGCGCGCCGTCACCGACCTCAAGGCGCTTGGCGAACGCCAGATCACGCTCGATTGCGATGTATTGCAAGCCGATGGCGGCACCCGCTGCGCCTCGATCACCGGCGCCTGGATCGCGCTTTATGAAGCCTGCGACAAGCTGGTCCAGGCCGGCAAGCTGCCGGCCAACCCGATCCGCGATCACGTTGCGGCCATCTCGGTCGGCATTTACGCGGGCAGCCCCGTGCTCGACCTCGACTACCCGGAAGACTCGAACTGCGACACCGACATGAACGTCATCATGACCGGCCAGGGCGGCATCGTCGAGGTTCAGGGGACAGCCGAAGGCGAACCCTTCACCCGCCAGCAGATGAATGTGCTGATGGACCTCGCCGAGATGGGCATCCGGCAACTCGTCGCCGCCCAGGAAAGCGCCCTCGCCTCATGAAAAAACTCGTCCTCGCGTCGAACAACGCCAAGAAGATGAAGGAACTGAATGCGCTGCTGGCGCCGCTCGGCTTCGAAGTCATCCCGCAGGGCCAGCTTGGCATCCCGGAGGCCGAAGAGCCGCACGGTACCTTTGTCGAGAACGCCCTGGCCAAGGCCCGCCACGCCGCCCGCCTGTCCGGCCTGCCGGCGCTGGCCGACGACTCCGGGCTATGCGTCAAGGCACTGGGCGGCGCCCCCGGCGTCATCTCCGCGCGCTATGCCGGCGAGCCGAAGTCGGATGCCCGCAACAACGAAAAGCTGCTCGCCGAACTGGCCACGCAATCCGACCGGCAGGCCCACTTCGTCAGTTGCCTGGTGCTCTGCCGCAGCGCCGACGATCCCCAACCGATCATCGCCGAAGGCGAATGGCACGGCGAGATCGTCGACCAGTACCGCGGTGATGGCGGCTTCGGCTACGACCCGCTGTTCTTCGTCCCGGAATTCGGCAAGACCGCCGCCGAGCTCGATGCCGATACCAAGAACGCCGTCTCGCACCGCGGGCGTGCCATGCAGAAATTGATCGAACGCCTGCCGTCGCTGTAGGTCGAATTCGGCGCCCCGCCCGAGCGCTTCGCCGCCGGGCTT
The DNA here is from genome assembly GCA_946477505.1 of uncultured Dechloromonas sp. Lineage (GTDB taxonomy): Bacteria > Pseudomonadota > Gammaproteobacteria > Burkholderiales > Rhodocyclaceae > Azonexus. Next base: position 8,775 of record CAMKYP010000131.1, read on the forward strand.
GGGCGCTCCACCCTACAGCCGGAAACACCCATGGCCCGCACCATTCCAATCTTCGCCTTCGGCAAGGCACCCTCCGCCAAGGCTCCCCTCGAATTCCGCGTCTCGCCGCCGCTCGCCCTCTACGTCCATGTGCCGTGGTGCGTGCAGAAATGCCCGTACTGCGACTTCAATTCGCA
>CAMKYP010000132.1 GCA_946477505.1 uncultured Dechloromonas sp.
CGCTCGCCGGTCAGAATGCGGACACGGACAAACTGGCCGGGCAACAACTGGCCACCGGCATTGTCGAATTCGGCGCGCAGCTGCTGTGTGCCCAGCGTGGTATCGATGTTGGTGGCGAGGAAGTTGAGCTTGCCGCGCTTTTCGTAGACCTGTCCGTTCGGCATGACCAGTTCGACGCCTTTGATATCCTTTTGCGTCATGCGCCCGTTAGGGAACTTGGCAAGGTCGCTTTCGCCCAGGCTGAAGCGCACCCAGATCGGATTGGTCTGGTAGATCGAGGTGAGCAGGCTGTCGGCGGTCGAAATCAGATTGCCGTCCGACTTGATGGCGCGGCCGGTCGTACCGGCAACCGGGGCGGTAACGGTGGTCCACGACAGGTTCAATTCGGCCTGGCGCAGCGCGGCCTGGGCCATGGCATTGGCCGAGACGGCATCGTCATAGTCCTTCTGGGCGATGGCCTTGGCTTCGGCCAGGCCTTTCAGGCGGCTGGCTTCGCGTGCTGTCTGCTCGGCCTTGGCCTTGGCTTCGGCCAGGGCGATTTCATAGGGAGCACGGTCGATCTGGAACAGCGGCTGGCCAGCCTTCACGGCATCGCCTTCCTGATACAGGCGCTTGAGCAGGATGCCGCCGACCCGGGCGCGCACCTCGGTTTCGCGGGCGCCTTCGGTCTGCCCCATGATTTCGATGCTGGTCGGCACTTTCTGCGGTTGCATCTCGATGACGGTGACCGGCATCGGCCCCTGTTTCGGCGGTCCGCCCGCCTGCTTGTCACCGGAGCATCCGGCTGCGCCAAGGGCGCCAATCAACGCCGAGATAATGAAAGGCAGCGATTTGCGCTGAAAAATGGCCGTCGGGTTCACGCGGATTCTCCTTGATTATTTTTGCTGCGATGATTATAAACATTCATGAATGTATGTAAATAAGTTTGTGTGTAGAATCGCACCGTCAGATGTAACTGACAGTAAAAGGTTCGGCGGAGAAAGATCGTGGTCAGAAAGACAAAGGAAGAAGCGGAGCAGACGCGCAAGGAGATCATCCATGCCGCACGCCGGGTATTCCATGAATACGGCGTCAGTCGTTCGACGCTGGAAAAGATAGCCAAGGCGGCAGGGGTGACGCGTGGCGCGGTGTATTGGCATTTTCAGGATAAGGCGGAGTTGTTCTTCGCGATGCGCGAGGATGTCTTTGCTCCGCTGGTCGAGCGTACAGACGCCTATTTGCTGTCGGAGCGCTTCGACAATCCGTTGGATGCCATCGAAGCATCGATAACCGAGTTTTTCCGGGTTCTGGAGGATAGTGCGGTGGTGCGCGAGGTCTTCGAGATCATGATTTCGCGTTGCGAATATGTCGGTGAGTTCAGCTCGGTGGAGGAGGAAGTCGGTCGTCCGGCGCAGGATTTTCTCGCCAAGATCGAACGGGTTTACCGGCAGGCGGCAGAGAGGGGAATGCTGCGTCCGGGGATCGATCCGCTGGATGCGGCACGCGATACGTGGGCTTTCACCAGCGGTTTGCTGCATTTGTTGCTCAGTTGCCAGCGCGGTTCCGATCTTTCCCAGCAAGTTTCGGCCATGATCCGCGTTCATATGGCGATGCGACGAATCACGCCCTCCTGACCGCCGCACCGCTCCTACTTGCCTGGCCGTGCGAGCGCGAATATTTCGTGCGGCGTGAACCCGAGGCCGGGAAGGGGGGGTAATTGCAGCCGGCCGTCGATAACGGGATACGGTTTCCCGGTGTCCGAAGCAAACCAGTCGGCGGTCGCCAGCCCATGTACGCTTGCCGGAGCGATGGCGGCCGCTACCTGGGCACAGGCCGCGAGACCGCAGGCGCTTTCCAGCCCGTGGGTGATGATCGTTTCGATACCCGCTGCACGAGCACGCAGCGCCAGTTCGACGCTGGCCAGCAATCCGCCGTGCCGAGCGGGTTTGATGACTAGGCGGCGGACGAACGGGTGGCGAAAAAAGGTATCGTCGACCAGATGTATCGACTCGTCGAGGGCGATTGGCCAAGGTGCCACCGACTGCAGGCGACCTAATGCTGTGCAATCAGGATTGGCCAGCGGCTCCTCAAGTCCGTCAATGGGAAGATCAGCGCAGCCTGATACGAAAGTCTGCGCATCGGCGAGGCTCCAGGCGCAGTTGGTGTCGAGTCGCCATGAGACTTCTGGGGCGGAGGACGAGGCCAGTTGGCGCAGTCGGGCGATTTCCTCACGTACCGGGTAGATGCCGACTTTGAGCTTGACGACCGAAAAGCCTTGACCCACCGCCCGCGCGAGCAAGGCCGGCGTGCTGTCCGACAAGATGCCGAGATTGCCATTGACCGCCAGATCGGCGACCGGCGCGCTACCGCACAACCATTGACACAGGGGCTGGCCGGCCTGTCTGGCGACGAGATCGAGGAGGGCGGTTTCTTCGGCGAAGGCATTGGCCGCCGAGTCGGAAATCCCGAACTCGGGAAGCGGGGCCGAATCCCCCCAGCCATGCCGGCCGTCGCTGGTTTGCAGCCGCAGCAGGCAGCCCTTGCGCTCGGCGATTTTGCCCTTGCTGGTGAGCCAGGGGCGATTCAGGGGGAGCGCGTAAGGCAACCAATCGGCGGCAACGATGTTCACGGGCGTTTGCGATATTTCCCGAAGTCGGGTGGGCGGCGTTCGAGCCAGGCATTGCGGCCCTCCTGGCCTTCGTCGGTCATGTAGAACAGGCCAGTGGCGTTGCCGGCCAGTTCCTGGATGCCGGCCAAGCCGTCGGTGTCGGCATTGAAACCGGCCTTGATCATGCGCAGTGCCATCGGCGACAGTTTCAGCATGTCGCGACACCAGTTCACCGTTTCTTCTTCCAGCTTGTCGACCGGTACGACCGCATTGACCAACCCCCAGTCGAGTGCCGTAGCGGCATCGTACTGGCGGCAGAGCAGCCAGATTTCCTTGGCGCGTTTCATGCCGATGGTGCGTGCCATGAGTCCGGCGCCCAAGCCGGCATCGAAGCTGCCGACGCGCGGTCCGGTTTGCCCGAAGCGGGCATTGTCGGCTGCAATGGAGAGGTCGCAGACCAGATGCAAGACATGGCCGCCACCGATGGCAAAGCCTGCAACCATCGCAATGACGGGTTTGGGCAGACGACGAATCTGCATCTGCAGGTCGAGTACGTTGAGGTGAGGGGTTCCGCCTTCGTCGATGTAACCTTCATCGCCCCGCACTTTCTGGTCGCCGCCTGAACAGAACGCTTCGTTTCCGGTACCGGTCAGGATAATGGCGCCGATGGCGTTATCGTGGTGGGCTCGATGGAAGGCATCGATCAACTGCGTGACGGTTTCCGGGCGAAAGGCGTTGCGTCGCTCGGGCCGGTTGATGGATATCTTGGCGATACCCTCGGCAGTTTCGTAAAGAATGTCGGAGTAAGTGTGGGTGCTTTGCCAGCGGATGCGTGTTGTCATGATTCGGCTGTTGGTTGCAATGAGCCGAAGTATAGCGTCGGCAGGCAGTTGCCGATTTGATGTGCCGCGTGGGTATTTGTGCGGGAGAGCGTGCCTGCCGAAGGCGTGGCATGCTTTCCCGTTGGCTGCGCTTAGCGGAAGAAGCGGCTCAGCAAACCCGAAATGAAGCCGGAGCGCGCTTCTGGCTTGGAGGCCGCGATGTCATGGTGTGCTGCTTCGGAGCCGACCATTTGCTTCACCGAGTCGGCGTAGTCGCGGTCTTCGTTGGCAATATGGTTCAGCAGCCACTTGGCTAGCATGGAGTGCAGTTCGTCGACGATATCTTCGCCCTTGGCGGCGCGCATCGTGAATTCTGTGACCCGCTTGATGAACAGTTCATGGACTTTCTTGTGCGGCTTGATGAACTTGTAGCCGGCCTCTTCCATCATCGACTCTTCGAAACCGAAGTGGGACTGCGTGTAGTCGATCAATTGTTCGATGACGTCGGTGACCATCGCCTTGTCACCCTTCATCTTGGCAATTTCGAGGTCATTGATGTAGTCGACGATACGCCGATGCTGGGAATCGATGACGTCGATTCCCGTGTCCAGCTTGCTTTCCCAAATGATAGGCATGTCCGTTCTCCCGTAGTCGCGATTCTGATGCCCTTGGTGCCTTGCGAAGGGCTGTTTTCAGGTGAGCCAACAGTGAAGCGACGGCCAAGCGAGCGATGCTTTGAGGCGATGTTGGCTAAATTGAGGCGACACTTTCTGCTATTTCCGGGGGGGTATTATTGACTTGGATCAATTGGTGGCGAGTTCGCCGATGTATGTGAAGGGGTATATGCCTTTGAAATGTTTGGGGATTTGCTTGTGCGACCGGAGTGTCCGCATCGTGGTAGCAGGGCACGCCTGTACGTTGCGGCGCTGCTCGTGTGAGAATGCATCTTCACCGTTTTGATTGGAACGCTACCGTGAAAGAACGTCGCCGCTCTCCCCGTGTTCGCCTACAGGGAGAAATTCACCTCAGTCTGGGGGGGCAGCACCTTCAGTTGCCTGCCTCCGATATTTCGGTGTCCGGCGTAGGAGTGCTGATCGAGGAGCGCGTTCTGGGGGCCAAGCCCAGCGGGGAGGTGGGGGTATGCCGCATCGAGTCGACGGATTTGGGCGGCGTCATCGAGGCGTATGTCAGCGTAATGCGGATACGCCGCGTCGGGAGTCTTCGATTGGTGGGCTTGCGTTTTGAGTCGATCAGCGATGAGGAGCTCGAATTGATCAGCGAATACAAGCGGAAGTGCCGGCTTGAACCAGCAACTTCCTGACTCTTTTCTCAGCCCCGGAAAAAATTCTCCAGGTTCTGGAAGACGGCATGGTCGGCGTTGTGGCGCCGAATTCCGATGGCGTCCTCGAGTTTGTCCACCTGTTTCATCATTTGCGGCAGGCGTTGGTCTTCATTGACCAATAGCCAAATCCGGCTGCGGCTGCCGTCGTCCAGCGGCAGGCAGAGAATGCCTTCCACGTTGTAAGCCCGGCGGGAGAACAGGCCGACGACATGGGACATGACGCCTGGGTGGTTGTTAACGTCGATTTCCAGCACGGCACGGGACAGCGCATTTTGTTCGTGGCGGTTGATGGCATTCATGTTCAGGCTCCGATCATGTCGCGGTTGGCAGCGCCCGGTGGCACCATGGGATAGACTTTTTGCTCGGCATCGATGCTGGCATGGATGAGGTATGGGCCGGGGCGGTTGATGGCTTCCATCAGTGCAGCGCAAGGGTTGGCGGCCTGATCGAGATCGACGGCTGCAATTCCGAAGCCTTGGGCTACCTTGATGAAGTCGGGTGTGGACTTGAATTGGGAGGCGAACAGCCGCTCCCCGTAGAACAATGTCTGCTGTTGATGCACCAGGCCGAGGGTCGCGTTGTTCATCAGCACGATCTTGACGTTCGCCCCTTCCTCGGCGGCCGTGACCAGTTCCTGGATATTCATCAGGATTGAGCCGTCGCCGGTGAAGCACACCACGGTCCTCTCTGGTTCGGCCAGTGCCGCCCCGATCGCAGCGGGAACGCCGAAGCCCATGGTGCCGAGGCCGCCGGAGGTGAGCCATTGCCGCGGGCGACGCAGGGGGTAAGCCTGGGCAACCCACATCTGGTGCTGGCCGACATCGGTGGCAATGGTGGCCTCGTCGTCGAGACAGGCAGCAACGGTGCGAATCAGCCCGAAGTGCGACAGCGGATTGTCCTGCTCTGGCATCACGAGGGGATACTCGGATTTGAGGTCGGCGATGCGTTGCAGCCACTGGGCGCGCCTGTTCTCGGCGACCGCCGGTATCAGCCTGAGCAGCGCTGCTGAGACATCGGCTGTGATCCCGATGTGGGCGGTCTTGATCTTGTCCAGCTCCGCCGGGTCAATGTCGATGTGAATGATCTTCGCCTGCGGGCAGAAGGCGGCAACCTTGCCGGTGGCGCGGTCGTCGAAGCGGGCACCGACGGCGATCAGGAGGTCGCACTCATCCAGCGCCAGATTTGTGTAGCGGGCTGCATGCATGCCGAGCATACCCAGCGACAAGGCATGATCGACCGGCATGGCGCCCAGTCCCATCAAGGTCATCACGGTCGGCAAACCGGCCTTCTCGGCCAACCGGATAGCTTCCCCGGATGCACCCGAGTGCACGACACCGCCGCCCAGGTAGAGAATCGGGCGCTTGGCGGCGTTGATCATGGCCGCCGCTTCGGACAGCGCCCAACCGTCAGGCTCAGGCGGCGACTGGCGCCGGCCGGGAGTAGGCCATTCCTCAATGTCGATGACTTGCAGCTGCACATCCTTCGGAATGTCGACCAACACGGGACCGGGGCGACCCGAGGCGGCGAGCTCGAAGGCGCGAGGGATTACTTCGAGCAGTTCATCGGCCGAGGACACAAGGAAGTTGTGCTTGGTGATCGGGATCGATAAACCGTAGGTGTCGACTTCCTGGAAAGCGTCGGTTCCGATCATGGCCTTGGGTACTTGACCGGTGATCGCGACCAGAGGAATTGAATCGAGCTTGGCATCGGCGATGGCGGTCAGCAGGTTGGTCGCCCCGGGGCCGGATGAGGCCAGGCAGACGGCTGTCTGGCCGCTGGCGCGGGCCATGCCCTGGGCCATGAAGCCGGCGCCCTGTTCGTGCCGGGCCAGCACGTGGTGGATGATGGATGATTGCCCGAGGGCATCGTAGATCGGCAGGATGGCACCGCCGGGAATGCCGGTGACGGTGCGGATGCCTTGGCGTTCAAGCAGCCGTATGGTGATCTGGGCGCCGTTCAGTGTGTCTGTCATGGAGGTTCCTTTTAGGTTGTCGGCTCAACCGGCAGGCTCCAAAACAAAACCCCCGCCGGTTTGTGCCGGCGGGGGTTGTGGTGAATTCCTGATGTTTCGGTTTACCTGACCCGCGACGGCACGCGCGTTACGACGCCTACCTTGATTACGCGTACGACGACCGGCGACACTGCATGGGCAGCGGCGGAGCGGAAGGATCGGGTAGCGTTCATTGAGGTGGGGACCGGTAAATCTGTGATGGTTGCGAACTATCGCCGAGTCATTCGGGAAAATCAAGCATGCTGTGAGTAGGGGTATTTTGTTGCGCTTGATTGCTTGTTGTCGCTCAGGCCGCGACGGCAAATCCCTTGACCTGGTGGCGTTCCAGGCGCCGCATCTCGGCACGGAAGGCAACCTGTTGCCCGGCGGTGATCATCCGCTGGCCCGAACTGCCATTCCACTCGAACTGTACGTCGTTGAGGTGAACCCCGGCGTGAATCAGCGCATTGGCCAATTCGCGCAATTCAGCTTTTTGTATGCGGCAACCATCGCTCAATGTGGCTATGAATTCGTTCTTGAACAGGATAATGCTGGCAGCTGTCGTCATGTCGTTTTCCTCCTGAAGCTAAGGTAGCCCGATGCCAGTTGAGTAGTGTGTGGCGTATTCCACACTTTTCCGGAAATACCTTGGGTGCCCGTTCGCGGATGGGGGCGCAAAAAATTGACGGAATGTTGGCCGATCAAGCACTTGCATTTATCGGCCAACGAAGTTTTACATCGTCGAACCTTGACGGGGGCTACCATGTCTCGCTTACACTCTCATTTTTAAGAAGCAAATGAGCCAAGCGTTTGAAACGGCTCAGGATGCTGGCAAAGAGATGACATTGAAGCGAAAAGTTCTGGTTGCCGATGCCTCGAAGGTGGTTCGCGCATCGCTGTCCAAACATCTGGCTGAGCATTTCGAGGTTCGCGAGGAGGCAAGCGGTGAGTCTGCCTGGCAAACATTGGTTCTCGATAGCGCCATTGTCGGTGTTGTTTCCGGCGTCAGCCTGACGAAGCTCGATGGCCTAGATCTGCTGGAGCGGATTCGCGAAAGCAAATTGTCGCGCCTCAAATCGCTTCCGTTCTTTCTCGTCGTTTCAAATTCTTTTGGCGAGTCGGAGCGGATGCATGCCCGCGCCCGCGGTGTAACCGATTTTGTTGCCAAGGATTCCAGCAATACCTCGCTGGAGAGCGTGACTTCCATTCTGCTGGGTTTTGCGCACGATGAGCAGGATGGCTTCGGCGGAGAGGTTCTTGACGCGCTTCCCGCCACCGCGGTGTCAGCCGATATCCATCCTGAAGACCTGGCGATGCGTACCGATGTTGGTGTCAGTGATGTTCTTGGAACGCTGGGAGACATGGCGGGACTTGAACCCTCGAGTTTCGATGTGCCTGGGCGGGCCGAGGAAAGTCTGGGGCACGAAAGTCCAGTGTATGCGCAGGCTCATCTGGATGCGGCGTTGGCAAAGATGCTTCCCGGTGCTGCCGACGGACATGGGGTCAGCGTTCTGGCCTTCGGGCTTGATAACTGCCAGGAGCTGATTGATCGGCATGGCGAGGAGCTCGTCGCACGAACGCTCGAGAAATTTTCCTTCATGGTTGCCAGGAAAATCAGGCCGGAGGACGTGATCAGCCAGCTTCCGGGCGGACGGATCGTCATCATTGCGCCGGCGACGACGAGTGCAATCTGTTCGGGATTCGCGAACCGTATTTGCAAGGCAATGGCGACGGCGCAAATCGCGGTTCGCGGTCAGCGTATCGACCTGACCGTCAGTGCCGGCGTTGCCGTGATTCCCGAGGATGGCGCTTCTCTTTCCGGGCAGGAGTTGCTGAATCTGGCCAATACCCGCCTTGATGATGCGCAGCGTGCGGGGGGCAACCGGGTTGTTGCCAAAGCCAATACCAAGGGGGGCGACTTGGGGAGCTGTGAGGCGTTTGTGCCCCAGCTCAAGGAACTGCTTGCATCGGTCGATCCGGCCATCTTGCGTCCTTGTCTCGGGACCGTTGGCTTGCAATTGATTCCGCTGCTCAAGGAGATCGAGAGCAGTTTCCGCCTCGGCTTGCCAATCGATGACTTGAAGCGGCGCTTGTGGGACAAGGCGCGGGCTGAACGCATGCTTTGAGCAGTGCCTCCAGGCAAGGTTTTGGGCCGAGCCTTGGAAACAAACCGGTCTTAGAACCGCTAACAAAATGATCAAGGTCGCT
>CAMKYP010000133.1 GCA_946477505.1 uncultured Dechloromonas sp.
ATCGCATCCAGCGTGTTGGCCAGCCGGAACAGCAGGGCGCCGGGGCCGCCGAGCAACGCGAACCAGAACAGGGCACCGAAGATGGCGTCGTTGCCGTTTTCCAGCACCGACTCCATGCCGGCTTTGGCGACGCCGGACTCGTCGAGTTGCGTCGTATCCCGCGACACCATCCAGCCGACACGCTGGCGCGCCTCGTCGAGTCGCCCTTCGCGCAGCGGGCGGGCGACTGCCTCGGCATGTTCGGCCAGGCTGCGGGCGCCGAGCGCGAAATAGAGCAGCGCGACATCGACGGCGAACGCTGCGTGCGGGCGCAGCACGGCGGCCAAGGCGACGAAAGGCAGCACGACGAGCGTCCAGGCGGCGATGCCGGTCAGGCGGCTGCGTCGGTTGAAACGTTTCTCGACGGCACCGGCCAGGTTGCCGAAACCGACCAGCGGGTGAAAACGGCGCGGCTCGCCGAGCAGGCGGTCGAGCACCACCGCCGCGAGGGCGGCCAGCGGCATGGCGAGCGCGCCGTCCGGCATCATTTCGGGAAGATGCCCCGCTGCTGGATATCGTCCTGCATGGCGGCCAGCGCCCCGGTCAGCGACTCCTGCCGGGTGGCGTCGGCCTGGCCCCACTGGTCGTAATAAAGCAGGTCGGCAATCGGCAGGCGCGGCAGCCAGCCGGCTTTTTCCAGCTCCGGCTTGTCGTGGAAGTGGCTGACGTAGCCGATGCACAGGTAGGCGATGGGCACGATGTCGGCCGGCATGCCCAGCACTTCCTGCAATTCCGGCTGGTTGAAGATGCTGACCCAGCCGACCCCCAGCCCCTCGGCGCGGGCTGCCAGCCACAGGTTCTGCACGGCGCACACGCTGCTGTAAAGATCCATGGTCTTGATGTGGGTGCGGCCGACGACGACCGGGCCGGTGCGTTCGCGGTCGCAGGTGATGCACAGGTTGACCGGCGATTCGACGATGCCTTCCAGCTTGAGTTTGCTGTAGGTTTCCCGTTTGCCCTCCGGGAACATCATCGCTGCTTCGGCATGGGCCTTGGCGAAGACGTCGCGCACCCGCTGCTTGACCTCTGGCGAGCGGACGAGCAGGAAGTTCCACGGCTGCATGAAGCCGACCGAGGGGGCATGGTGGGCGGCCAGCATGACGCGGGCGAGCACCTCGTCGGGCACGGAGTCGGGCAGGAACTGACCGCGCACGTCGCGACGGTTGAAGATGGTGCGATAAACGGCGGCGCGTTCGGCGTCCGAAAAGGCGTGGTCGTTCTGGTTTTCCATGAATTCCCCTTGTGGAAAAACGCTGGCTGCCTGTCCATGCAGCCTTGTTTCGTCCCCCGGCCGGTCTTCTGACTTGGATTCATCCGTTGCCGCGCCTTCCCGGCCGAAGCCAGTGGCAATGTGCGGCAAACGTCCTCCTTACAGCGTTGGGCACGTGGCGGAATCGCACCGCCTTCCCGATTCTCCGCCTGCATGAACAAGCGGCACCGAGAGACTTGAAGTGCGAAGGATAACAGGTCGAGGCGGGGTCGCGCGACGGGCGGTCTTACGACAGGTCGAGAGCGAGGAAGGCGGTGCCGGGAACGGGGTTGTAGCTGACCGGCGGCGCCGGCGCGAAGCCCAGCGTTTCATACAATTGCCGCGCGGCCGCGAACTCGGGCAGCACATCGAGGCACATCGTCGCATAGCCAGCCTTTCGGGCTTCACCGATCATCCGTTCGACCAGCATCCGGCCGATGTGGCGACCTCGGGCGGCGGGGCGGACGTATACCCGTTTCAATTCGCAGCGCCGGCCATCGACCCGACGCAGCGCGGCGCAGCCGACGACCGTGCCATCGTGCTAGGCGAGGAGGATGCGGCCATCGGGTTCGGCGTATTTTCCGGGCAAGTCGGCGAATTCCGCTGCGTAGTCCTGGTATGCCAGACTGACCGTCGGGCTGGCGACGTATTCCCGGAAAATGGCGGTTACCGCCTCAAGATCGGCCGGTATCGCGGCAGGCCGGATCGCAATGCCCTGCTGCAGCATGATCAGCGTGGCCAGTGCCTGCTCTCCGCGCTCGACCGGAACGAAGAGGTGGTCGTGAAAGGTGCCGGCAACCACGTTGCAGCTGATGTCCGCCTACCCCAGCGCGCCGGCAAAGGCCGCAGTCAGGCCGACAGCCTGGAGGTCCGAATGAACCGTCAGGGTGATCCATGCCGCGCGAAACACAATGGCCAGCCCGGCTTCGACGGCCTGTTCCTCGGGCAGGATTACCGTGATGCCTTCGCTCTCGACAATCGTCGCCACGGGCTTGAGACCCGCCATGTCGCTGCCGTGTGGAACGACGCAGTAGGCATAGGTGCCGGCATGGAGCACCGGTTCCATCGAACGGATCAAGGTGGCGAGGTTTGAGATGGCGGTCGTCATGGTTTTCGGTTTTTGAACGGGGCTGCCGGTACGGATCGTCGCACCGCCGCCGATTCGGGATTTTATCGCCGTGGCGCACCGCGCGCTTTATCGCGTATTGCCGGTCCAGCCCATCCCATTTCCGCGATAATCCACGTTTTTGTCTATTTGGCTCGCCATGCTCCGTTCTGCCCTGATGGTCCAGGGGACCACTTCCGATGCCGGAAAATCCACGCTGGTCGCTGCGCTATGCCGCATTCTCAAGCGCCGGGGCGTGCGCGTCGCGCCGTTCAAGCCGCAGAACATGGCCCTCAATTCGGCGGTGACCGTCGACGGGGGCGAGATCGGCCGGGCACAGGCGCTGCAGGCGCTGGCCTGCGGACTGGCGCCGCATACCGACTTCAATCCGGTGCTGTTGAAGCCGACTACCGACAAGAAGGCGCAGGTGGTCATCCACGGCAAGGTGGCGGCCGACCTGAACGCGCGCGACTATCAGGAATACAAGCCGCGGGCGATGAAGGCCGTGCTCGAATCCTGGGAGCGCCTGATGGCAGGCTACGACTGCGTGCTGGTCGAAGGCGCCGGCTCCCCGGCCGAGATCAACCTGCGCGCCCGCGATATTGCCAACATGGGCTTCGCCGAGGCGGTGGATTGCCCGGTGATCATCGTCGCCGACATCGACCGGGGTGGCGTGTTCGCCCATCTGGTCGGCACGCTCGAACTGCTGTCGCCATCCGAGCAGAACCGGGTCGTCGGTTTCGTCATCAACCGCTTTCGCGGCGACATCAGCCTGCTCGAATCCGGCCTGACCTGGCTGGAGGAGCGTACCGGCAAGCCGGTGCTCGGCGTGCTGCCCTACCTGCACGGCTTGATGCTCGATGCCGAGGATGCCATTGCCACGTCAGCCATCGGCGACAAGCGCGGGGCGAAACTGAAGGTCGTTGCGCCCGCTTACCCGCGTACCTCGAATCACAACGATCTCGACCCGCTGCGCCTGCATCCGGAAGTCGACTTCCGCTGGGTCGGGCCGGGCGAAGCGCCGCCGGCGGCCGACCTGATCGTCTTGCCCGGCTCCAAGGCGGTGCGCGCCGACATCGACTGGCTGCGCACGCAGGGCTGGGACCGGGCGATCCGCAAGCACCTGCGTTATGGCGGCAAGGTCATCGGTCTGTGCGGCGGCTACCAGATGCTCGGCCGGGCGATTCACGACCCGCTTGGCCTGGAGGGGGCGGCCGGCAGCACGCCGGGCCTCGGGGTACTCGACGTTGAAACGACGCTGGAAAGCGAAAAGCAGTTGCGCAACGTGAGCGGTCGCCTGGCCCTGCCCGGAAATCCGGCCATGACCGGCTACGAAATCCATCTCGGCGTGACGCGCGGCGCGGGGCTGGCTGCTGCCGCCGTCGAACTGGCCGATGGCCGGCAAGATGGCGCCATTTCCGATGACGGCCAGGTACTCGGCACCTATTGCCACGGCGTGTTCGACCATCCGGAAGCACTCGGCGCCCTGCTCGCCTGGGCCGGCATGACCGAAAGTCAATCTGTCGATTTCGCCGCCCGGCGCGAGGCCGATCTGGATCGGCTGGCCGATTCGGTCGAGGCGGCGCTCGACTGGTCGAAGCTGGCGCCCTGGCTGCCGCGCTGAAGGGGGCTGCCGTTCAGGCGGCGGGTGTCTCGTGCTTGATGCGCTTGAGCGCGACCTGCTTCTGGATGTTGCGGAAATCCATTTCCCGTCCGTGCAGGGCGTAGAGCTTGCGCGTGCTGCCAAAGGTCTTCTTGGCGTCGTCGGCTTCCATCAGGGTTTCGGCCTGATGGTCGGCCAACTCGTGGTCGCTTAGCGTCAGCGCGGCGCGCAGGATGTCCAGGCGCGGCGTGGATTCCAGCGCGGCCGACATCAGCGCCGGGCGCAGGCCGGCAAAGCGCGGCTTGCCTTTGCCGGGCGAAGAGATCGCCAGTAGCGCCGCATAGCTGGCCTGCAGATCGAGTGTCAGGTTCTGCAGTTCCGACTCCTTCAGGCCGACCAGCGTTTTTTCCGCCGATATCAGGTCGTTGGCGTTGACCTGGCTGCGCGCCAGGGCGAGCCGGTCTTCCGGCTGTACGGCGCCGGGCATGGTGTCGTTGGCGATGACGTCGGCCATCGCGGCGCGCGCAGCCTCATCGTCGCCATTGAGGGTCGCGGCTTCGGCCAGCAGGCGCTTGCGCAGGTAGTTGCGCGGGGTCTTCTTGGCTACCTCGTCGAGCACGCGCTGCGCCTCTTCGGCTTCGCCTTGCGCCATGCAGATGCTGGCCTTGAGATCGGCGGCATCGAAGAACGTTGGCGTGCTGCTGACCACGCGCTCGATTTCCTCGCGCGCCTCGCTCAGGCGCTCCTGCTTGTGCAGGCTGCGCGCCACGCCGGCGCGGGCCCAGGGAAATTCGTAGTTGTTGAGGATGGCGCGGTAGGTCTCTTCGGCGGTCTTGGCATCGCCGCTGGCCATTTCCGTTTCCGCCTGCTGGCGGAGAATTTCGAAGCGATAGGGGCGGCCCGCCTCGCTGTCGCGCTTCTGTGCGAGCAGGGCCAGCGCCTCGGCATATTCCTGCTTGCGCTTGGCCTGGTAGTAATCCTTGAAAAACTCCTTCTTGGCGACGATGCGGTCCAGGCGCAGGAGCAGTTTCTCCGGCGAGAAAGGCTTGATGATGTAGTCGTCCGGCACCAGTTCGACGGCCGAAACGACCTGCTCGTAGGACTGCTCGCCGGTCACCATCATGAAGATGTTTTCGTCGGCGAGCAGGTTGAAGCGGCGCAGTTCCTCCAGCAGTTGCTGGCCGGAGCGGCCTTCGCCCAGCATGTAGTCGCACAGGATCACGTCCGGCGTGTTGTTGCGGATGCGATAGAGCGCGTCCTGATAATTGGCGGCGAACTCGACCGAAAAGGCGCCGATGTTCTGCGCGACCGTGCGCAGGGCATCGCGGGCCGTCGGCATGTCGTCGACGACCAGGAAGCGTTTCTTGGCGTAGAGGTTGCTCATGGCAGCCACAACGTGAAGCGGGCACCGCCAAGCGGACCGCCGTTGTCCAGATGCAGATGGCCGTGCCGCTCCTTACGCGCATGCAGGGCGGCCAGCGTCTTGGCCAGCTTGAGCCCGGTGCCGCCGGCCGGTGGCAGTTCCGCGTAACCCGGGCCGTCATCCTCGACGCGCAGCAGCAAGCCGCCGTCGTCCATCGCCGCGCTGAGGCGGACGCAGCTCTTGGCGAAACGCCCGGCGTTCTGGACGGCATTGTTGAGAATGTCGGTCAGCAGGTCGCGGTCGAGCGGCCATTCGTCGAAGGCCTGGCAGTCGATTTCCAGCCGGATCTGCGCGGCGGCGAGGTGATGGCGCTGGGCCAGGGCAACCTCGTCGCAAAGGTCGCAGACCACGGTCGGCACGACGGCCAGCGCCTGGTCGTGGCGCCCGAGCCGGTAGGCCGTCAAGGTGCGCGACAGGCGCTGGGCAGCGGCCTCGATGGCGTAGCGTGCTTCGCCGAGATCGATGCCGTGTTTGCTTTCCGCCTCGATCAGCGTCGACTCGGCCTGGAACAGCTGATTTTTTGCGTCGTGGATGCCTGACGCCAGAATGTCGAGCAGCTTTTGCATATCGTTATATTGCCGATGGCGGTTGTCCCTTTGCGCGCAAGCATACGCCGGCCGGCGGGAGGAGGGAACCGTTGCCGCCGGTCGGGTGACCGGCGGTACAAGCCGGTATCTCAGCGGGGTTTCAGCTGCAGCGGCAGTCCGGCGCTGACCAGCGTTACCTGGTCGCAGACGGCGGCAACGCGCTGGTTCAAACGGCCTTGTTCGTCGGCAAACAGGCGGGAAACCGGGTGCATGGGCACGATGCCCCAGCCGACTTCGTTCGACACGAGGATGATGTGCCCCGGCAGCGTTGGTAGCGCTTCGATCAGGTTTGCGGTCTGCGTGCGGAACAGCGGGCAGTCGATGGCCTCGCCGGCTTCGGCCTGCGCAGCAGCCTTTCCGGCAAACAGCAGGTTGGACAGCCACAGCGTCAGGCAATCGACCAGGATGCAGGTATCCGGCGCGGCCAGGTCGTGCAGGCGGTCGGTGAGGTGCAGGGTTTCCTCGACGCAGCCCCAGTCAGCCGGGCGCCGTTCGCGATGGTGGGCGACGCGGCGCGCCATCTCGCCGTCCAGCGCCTGGGCAGTGGCGACGTAGATGACCTTGAGGCCGGATTCTTGGGCGCGCTTTTCTGCAAGCAGGCTTTTGCCCGAGCGCGCGCCGCCGAGGATCAGTTCTTTCATGGCCGGCATTTTGGGTGAAGGCGGGCAGGGCGGCAACCGCTATAATCGCCGCTTCGACAATACGGAACCCGGTGCGAGTTGGACTCAATTCCGGGGCGGGCCCGCCGCTGTAATCGGGGACGGTCGCTGCAAGATGTCACTGCCAAGGGGAAACAGACCCGGCGGGAAGGCGCAGCGGAACGGACGATCCGAAAGCCAGAAGACGTGTCGAAAACGCCAACAAAATGATCCTGGCGTCGTTGTGCCGTCTTGCCGTACTTTTTGTACTGTCTTCGGCGGCACGCCTAGCCAGGAACGCTTCGCTTCATGTTGTTGGCGTTTCTTGAAAATGGAAGCCTGTGGACAGGGCTTCGCGGCAGCGTTTGGACAACGCCGCCGCGAGGCCCTTTTGCTTTTGGAGAATCGGATGCATTCGTTTGACCACCAGTTCAACATCGCGGCCCCGAACCGCGACATCGATACCGCCCTGCAACACAAGATCGACCGCAAGACCAAGCCGCTCGGCGCGCTCGGCCTGCTCGAAAAGACCGCCCACAAGATCGGCCTGATCCAGCAGACGCTGACTCCGCAACTGACCAACCCGCAGATGCTCGTCTTCGCCGGCGATCACGGTGCCGCCAAGGCCGGCGTATCGGCCTACCCGCAGGACGTGACCTGGCAGATGGTCGAGAACTTCCTGGCCGGCGGTGCGGCGATCAATGTTTTTGCCCGCCAGAACGGCTTCGGCCTGTCGGTGGTTGATGCCGGCGTGGCGCACGATTTCGGAGGCGAGCGCGACGGGTTGATCGACCTCAAGATCGCGCCGGGTACCGCCAATTACATCGAACAGCCGGCGATGACCGTCGCCCAGTGCGCGCAGGCCATCGAGCAGGGCGCCGGCATCGTGCTCGGCTTGGCGGCAGCCGGTTGCAACGTCGTCGCCTTTGGCGAAATGGGCATCGGCAACACCGCCTCCGCCTCGCTGCTTACCCACTGCCTGACCGGCCTGCCGTTGGCCGAATGCGTCGGGCGCGGCACCGGGCTGGATGACGCCGGCCTCGCCCGCAAGCAGGACCTGCTCGAACAGGCCCTGCTGCGCTACCGCAATGGCGGTGGTGACAACGATCCGTTCGCCGTGCTGGCCGAATTCGGCGGCTTCGAGATCGCCACCATGGTCGGCGCCATGCTCGCTGCTGCCGAAGCGAAGATGGTGCTGCTCATCGACGGCTTCATCGTCGGCTCGGCGGCGCTCGTCGCCTCGCGCCTTGCCCCGGCCTTGCTCGACTACTGCGTCTTCTGCCACCGCTCGGCCGAAGCCGGTCACCGTACGCAATTGCTCGCTATGGGCGCCGAACCGCTGCTCGACCTCGGCCTGCGTCTCGGCGAAGGCACTGGCGCCGCATTGGCCTACCCGCTGGTCACGGCTGCGGTGAATTTCCTCAATGAGATGGCCAGCTTCGAATCGGCCGGCGTCTCGGACAAGGAATAAATCACTTACCCAGGCAAACTCCCGCCTGCCTCAAGGCTCGCCTGAGGCGTGGGCGGGAATAAAGGGCTGCAACATGATCCATCGCGAACTGGAATACTTCTTCGGCGCCGTCCGCTTCTTCACGCGGCTGCCGGTGCCCGGCTGGGTCGGGCATTCGGCCGAGGCGCTCAACCACTCGGCCCGCTACTTTCCTGCCGTCGGCCTGCTGGTCGGCAGCATCGGCGCGCTGGTCTATTGGCTGGCCCTGCACCTGTGGCCGCAGACTGTCGCCGTCCTGCTCTCGATGGTGGCGACGCTGTACGCGACCGGCGCCTTCCACGAAGACGGCCTGTCGGACACCGCCGACGGCCTCGGCGGCGGCTGGGAGAAACAGCGCATCCTTGACATCATGAAGGACTCCCGCGTCGGCAGCTACGGCGTCGTCGCCGTGGCGCTCGCACTGCTTGGCAAGTTCGTGCTGCTTTCGTCGCTGGCTCCGGCACTGGTCCCCGCCGCCCTGCTCGCCGGCCACGCCCTCTCCCGCTTCTGCGCGACGATGCTGCTGGCGACCATGGACTACGTGCGCGAAGACGCGCTCAGCAAGGCCAAGCCGCTGGCGACGCGCATGTCCGGAGGCAATTTGTTCGTGGCGCTGTGTTTCGCCGCAGCCCCATTGGTGTGGTTGCCGTGGTGGAAAGCCTTGGCCGGTGTGGCGTTGGCTGCCGTGGCGACGCTATGGCTGGCCGGAAAGTTCCGGCGCTGGCTGGGGGGGTATACCGGGGACTGCCTGGGGG
>CAMKYP010000134.1 GCA_946477505.1 uncultured Dechloromonas sp.
GGTGTGGTGGTTTGGCGACGGCCAGTTGCCAGCCGTCGTGCCGCCGCGTGCCGGGGCGGCCATCGCCTATCTCGGCGTTTTCGGTTCGGTAATCGGCTTCGCCATGTACTACTACGTGATCAAGCATCTCGAGACCGCGAAAGTCGCACTGATCACGTTGATCACCCCGGTCATCGCCCTCTTCCTGGGGCACTGGTTCAACGGCGAGACGATCGGCCTTCGGTTGTGGATTGGTACGGCGCTCATCCTGCTTGGCTTGAGCGCACACCAGTGGGAGATGCTGCGCGGCTTCCGGCGTCGTGCCTGAAACCCTTGCCGGGGCCCGTGTTGGCCGCCCCGGCAGGCATCAGATGGGCCTCAGCCAGGCGGCATGGCTGGCATCCTCGCCCCTGACGCAGGCGAAGTAACGCTGTTGCAGCAGGCGGGTCACCGGCCCCGGCTGGCCGGTTCTGATGCGTCGACGATCCACCTCGATCACCGGCGTGATTTCGGCGGCCGTGCCGGTCAGGAAGACCTCGTCGGCGCAAACCACCTCGTCACGCGTGATGCGCTTGGCGCGCACGGTCAGCCCGGCCTCGCGGGCCAGCGTTTCCACCGTGCGCCGGGTAATGCCGTCGAGCGCCGAGGTGGTTTCCGGTTGCAGCACTTCGCCATCGCGCACGATGAACACGTTCTCGCTCGATCCTTCGGCCACATAGCCTTCCGTGTCGAGCAACAGCGCCTCATCGTAGCCGTCGCGCCGCGCTTCGCGCACGGCCAGGATGGAATTCGCGTAGGTGGAAATCGCCTTGGCCCGGCACATCTGGACGTTCGGGTGATGACGGGCATACGACGAGACGCGGACGCGGATGCCGTCCTCGATGGCATTGCCGCCCAGGTAGGCGCCCCAAGGCCAGGCGGCCACCATGACGTGGGTGTCGGCACCGGCCGGATCGACGCCGAGCTTTTCGGCACCGAGGAAAACCAGCGGGCGGATGTAGCCGCTGCGTAGCTCGTTGCGGCGAATCGCTTCGCAGCAGAGGCTAGCCAGCGCGGCGTGGTCGACCGGCAGGTCGATGGCGAGGATATGGGCCGAATCCACCAGCCGGCGCACATGTTCGTCGAGCCTGAAGATGGCCGGGCCGTTGGCCGTTTCGTAGGCGCGGATGCCCTCGAAGCAACCGTAGCCGTAATGCAGGGTATGGGTCAGCGCGTGCACCTTTGCTTCGCGCCAGGGCAGCCATTGGCCGTCGAGCCAGATGTAACCGTCGCGGTCTTGCATGATCGTTCTCCAGAAATCCGTGAAATGGCCGCAGGGGCGGCCCTGGAGCGCACCGGGGTGAGGTGGCGTTTTCCGTGGCGGCCGGTGCCGGGTAGGCGAGGCGCGGACGGAAGTCGGCGGTGAATGAAGCATGCCGGGGTATTCAGGCGTGCTCAAACGAATTGATTCGGGTTTGGATGAATTTAATTCATGCGTATTCCGGTGTCCGCGCTTGCTACCGCGAAACCGGGGCGGCACGCCATTAATCTGTCGTCAATCAGCCGTCCATCCCTGAGCGGGTAGTCACCCTGCCACTGCAAACGGCAACTGCCCCGGTTCTGTCTTCAGCGTGTCGAGCGCTGCAGCCAGCGAATGAAGGCGACGACCGCCGGCTTGTCCTGCGCGGCCGGTGGCGCGACAACATAGAAGCTGCGGTCCGGGCAATCCTCGACGAAGGGCCTGACCAATTGCCCGGCATCCAGATAAGGCTGGGCCAGCGTTGTCGCCATCAGCGCCACGCCGTGCCCGGCAACGGCGCCTTCGAGCATGAGCAGGGCATCCTCGTAGATCGGGCCGGTGGCCGGTTCGGGGCGATCCAGCCCGGCGACCGCGAACCAGCGCTGCCAGGAGAGCAGGGGATGACGCAACAGGCGTACGCGATCAAGGTCGACGGGTGACTTGAGCCCGCTGGACAGGGCTGGCGAACACACCGGAAACACCCGTTCCTCGAACAGCTTCCAGGCGAGAAGTCCCGGCCATTCCTCCTCTCCGTAGCGCAGGCCGATGTCCGCCTCGCCATTGAGCAAGGGGCCAAGGCCGGTGGTGGTGCTCAGGCTGAATTCGACGTCGGGATGCGCTTCCTGGTACTGGGCAATACGGGAGACCAGCCATTTGCTGCCCAAGGCCGGCGCCACCGAAATGCGCAGGCGTTCCCGACGCGGTGCGCGCAGCACGGCGCTGGCTTCGTCGAGGCGAACCAGGGCATCGCGCACCACCGCCAGGTAACGCCGCCCAGTGGCCGTCAACACAATGGCCCGATGCCGGCGCTCGAACAGGTCCTGGCCGAGGTGCGCCTCCAACTGGCGTATGCGGTGGCTGATCGCCGACGGCGTCAGATGCAGGGTTGCGGCCGCCGCCTGAAAGCTGCCCAGGCGGGCGGCAGCTTCAAAAGCAGGCAAGGCGTGGAGTGGGGGCAGGTCGTGCATGATGCGCGTGGTGCCGACAATCAGGATGGAGTCCAGATACTACTGCTTTTGCGCCGCACGTTCCTTTCACCGTCGACATAGCCTTGAACGGCGCCATTGGGCGCGAAGTTCAGCGTCGTGAAGGCGACAACGGGGGCCGACACGCAGCGTGCCGAATTTTGGCGATCGTCTACAGACTCGATTGGCAAGTGGCGTTGGCTGCCTGGGTGCTCGCAGTCTTGAGTTTGGGTACGGACATGAGCGTGCCGCGTAGTGTTCTCAAAATCATTCGTCCGCAATGCTCGTTCAATAGCTGGGCGCGCTCCATTTTTTCCTGGCCGCCTTCGTAATAGCGAACAGTACGGAAAGGCTTTGCTTCAGTTGATGCGGTATTTGCATCGTTCAAGCCAATATCGATAGATTCCGCGAGCAATTTGACGGCGATAGCCGAAAGCTGCTGCCCATTGCCAATCCAATAGGCCTGTGCTGCCTGTGCGTTGTGAGCTGTTGAAATCACGCGGATGACGTTGCTGTAAGTCGGTTTACCGGTATCTCCGGGGTGACGGATGTTCAGGAGATTGTCGACGATGATACTTTCCTGATCAGCGGTCATCCAGAAAACAGGCGTGCTTTCGAGAATGGAATCGGTTTGTGGGTGCTGAGTGGCCTCCACGGATTTCAGATGTTTTCCCTGGGCGCTGGAAGCCAATGCATCGCTCATCATGGCCTTGGCATCCATCTTTTCAATCACGGCTTGGTAAGGCTGAAGTACTTTGTCCGCTTCGGCCTGCTGCCTATTTGATTGATGCTGTTTGGCACCGTCCATGATGATTGCGTGTGTTGCGATAGCGGCGAGGAATGCGATCGGATTGGGCGCCGGATACATCATTCCCGCCGGGGCCATACCTCCCTCATCAAAATTGACCACGCCGCGAAAGACGACTTCTTTGTTTGCGGGCAGTTTGAGCACCAACTGATTGCCGGTTGTCGGCATTTCTCCGTGTTTGCTATCTGTCTGTGCGATTGCAGTCCCCGATAGGGCAATGAGAAGCCAACCAGCCCGTATTATTCCTTCTCCTGCCATTTACCGGCCTCCGGCGGCACTCTGGTTTTGAGTCAAGCTTTGGGTTTGCTGGCTTTGAGGCGAGGTGCCGTTGTCAAACGGTTTGAGAAGCCGGTCTTTTGCAATTTCAATGCTTTGAAAATATGCGTTGGTTAGACCAGGAAATTTCGGTGGTTCATCCCAGTTGCCGGGTGCGCCCTTAGAAATTTCAATCGGTTCGTACCACTCATACGTGTTGTTGCTCAGATTCACAATATAACCGCTACCGAAAAAAACCGCTTTGGGATCACCGGCTGGTATATACGAGGAGTAATTCCGCACGAAGCCATGCATCGTGACGTCAATGATCAAAAGCTTGTCAATTCCGAGTTTGGCGCGTAGTCCGGTAAAGTCCTTGCGCGCAAGGTCAGGCCCGGTTTTTCCTGAATCGGGGAGGTCGGCAATGTTGACGGGCGTGACAACCTCAACGACATCGATATTTTTTCCCTTTAAGACTTCGACCAGTTCCTTTTTCAGCAAAACAATTTCATCCGTAGGCAATGATTCCGTGTGGCTAGTTAGCGACGTGTGGGCAAGTGAGGCAGCTGCGTAACACAGCAAGCAGGCTGCGCCGGGGAAACCGGTCGATGCTTGCGGTATCTTGTTGCTTGCAACACCGATGCGCCCGGTTTTTCCTCCGACGAAGTCATTTGCAAGTGATATGGGTTGCTGTGGTTTGCTAGCGCAGCCAGAAATCAAGGCAACCAGGCATGCCAAAAAAAATCTGTTGAAACAACGCATTGTCGATCCCCTTTGGATAATTTTTCTTAAACACCGAGAGCATGAGTTCTGGTGAAGTCCTGCCGGGAATATGCCCTAAAAATATTGATTTGTCTTTGTTGTTGGTGCGCCCCGAGAATGAGCCGACCTTAGGTAGTGGGCGCTTGCGACGCTGCCGATATTCGGCAGGTCCGAGCTCTTGCAATCCGGGCTCGATCCGCTTGTGGTCGTCGTAGCGGATGTCCTCCTCCCGGCACGCAGCGAGGGACTGGGCCCCCGCGAGTGTTTCTGTGTGGCAATACTTTGTCTTGAGCAGGTCGATAAGCTTTCGATTACCGCGCTGTCGACGCACTCGCCCTTGCGGCAAGTGCTTAGCGTAATCCCGCGGCGCGCAAGCAGTGAATGATAGGGCTACTGCTTGCGATGCCGGTCTTGGTCGGAACGGTCGGTCCGCTCACCACGCCGCGAGGCGCACAGCGATCTGAGGGTTATGCAGGCCGGCGCGTTTCTGCCCGTTCTCCACGGTGGTGGTTTGCGGGGGCATGCAGTCGCAACTTCTGCGAGCAGTTCATTCCCGGGGGGCGATTCACGGAACAATACATGCTCGCCAGCATCATCGATATTTGCTAGCCCAGGCCCCCAGAGTGATCTCCGGGCTACGCGGATACGGCTGGTGCTTCTAACTTGCGTATTTCACGTTGCAACCATAGGGGCGGGTTACGGCTTGTGCGACGGGCTGGCCCTTGATGACCGATTGCAAGGCATTGCGGAAGAGCGGCGTGGCCTTGGCGAGGTCGGCGACCTGGGTCGTTGGAATGCTATCGATGCCGCCCATGTAGCGGAGTATCCCTTCCTTGTCGATGACGTACATATGGGGGGTGGTCATCGCACCATAGGCGCGCCCCATCTTGCCGTCCGGGTCGAGGAGAATGGCGCTGGGCGAAGCGCTTTTCCGGGCGGCGATGTCGTTGGCCTGGGCGGCGTTGACATGCCCTTGCTCGCCCGGTGCCGAAGAAATGACCGACAGCCAGGTCACGCCGGCGGCGGTGGCTTCCTTCTGAAGGGTCTGCATGTTCGACGAGCCATAGTGTTTCTGCACGAAAGGGCAGTCGGCATTGGTCCATTCCAGAACGACGATACTGCCTTTCATGTCTGCCAGCCGACGCATCTTGCCCTGAGTGTCGATTATGTTGAAATCCGGTGCTGCCTGTCCAACCTGAGGCGCTGCGAGGGCAGGCGAACTGAATAGGGCGGATGAGCCGAAGACGACAGCGCCGCCGACACCGGCGATGGCACCGCCGAGCAGGGTGCGGCGACGCGGCGAGGAGAGTTGGAGAGAGGGGTTTTTTTTCATCGGGGCTTCCTTTCTGGGGGAGGGAAAATCAGGAGCGGTCGCCAGTCGCGGGCCGGAATTGGTCCACCACCAGGGATTCGGTCAGCACGGGGGGCAGCAGCCGGGCTTCGCCGCCACCGGCCGGGTAGTAGGCATAGAAGGGAAGGCCGTCGTGCTTGAAACTCCGCAGGAAGGCCGTGATCTCCGGGTCGTACTTGGTCCAGTCGCCTTTCAGATAGACCACGCCACTTTCCTGCATCGCCGTCTGCACGACTGGGCGGGATAGGGTGGTCCGTTCGTTGACCAGGCAGGTGATACACCAGGCGGCGGTCATATTGACGAAGACCGGGCGGCCTTCCCGGCGCAGTTCGGCCAGGCGGGCGGCGGTGAAGCGTTCAGCGGTCACGCCGCTGTCTGCCGTTGGGGCGACGGTGTCGGGGGCGGCCGTTTCCTTGAGTTGCGGGACAAGGCCAGCCAAGGCGAGGACAACAAACAGGGCGGCGCCCCGTAACCGCCAGGAGCGGCCGCCACCTTCCTGAGCTATGCCATAGAGCCAGGCGGCCAGCCCGATCAGCAGGCTTCCGGCCAGCCCGATCAAGACACCTTGATCGCCGGCTTGTTGGGCGAGCACCCAGATGAGCCAGGCTGCCGAAGCATACATGGGGAAGGCCAGGGCTTGACGCAGACGTAGCATCCAGCGGCCGGGTCGCGGCAGCCGCCGGGCAAGACCGGGGAAAAAGCCGATCAGGGCATAGGGCAGCGCCAAACCCAATCCCATCATGGCGAAAATGGTCAGGGAAACCGCCACCGGGGCAGTCAGCGCCGAGCCGATGGCGGCGCCAAGGAAGGGAGCAGTGCAGGGCGTGGCGACCACTACCGCCAGCAGACCGGTGAAAAAACTGCCCTGATGGCCAGATCGGCCGGCCAGGGATTGCCCGGTGCCGCTCATCCCGAGGCCGATTTCGAAGACGCCCGAGAGATTGAGGCCAATGGCCAGAAGCAACCAGCTCATGGCGGCGACGAAGAGCGGAGACTGGAACTGGAAGCCCCAGCCGACGGCGTTGCCGGCAGATCGAGCGACAAGGAGTGCAATGGCCAGGGCGAGAAAGGCCACAAGTACGCCCAAGGTGTAGAAGAGTCCCGAGAGGCGCAATTCCCTGGGTGGGGCGCCGACCATGCCGGCCAACGATGTTGCCTTGATGGCCAGTACGGGAAAGACGCACGGCATCAGGTTGAGGATCAGGCCGCCGATCAGGGCAAATAACGCAGCTTGCCAGATCGGGAGGTCGTCGGCGGCACCGCCCGCATTGGAGGCGAGGGAGAATGGGAGCGATGTTTCGTACCAGGTGGTGCGGCCTGCATTGTCGGTAACCGCCAGCAGACCGTCGAGGTTGCCCTGTTCGGGAAGGCTCGGTCCTTTGGTCAGGGCCAGCCGCAACTTGCCATCATCGATGAGCAGTCCTTGGGTCGCGGCATGAACGACGGTGCCCCACTCGGCCGGATAGAAAAACGCCTCCTTGACGGTTGCTGCTGTCAGCTCCCTTCCTTCGGCTTCGAGGACAAGGCTGTCACCTTCGGCAATCAGGCGGCTGTTCCAGGGATGTGCCGCCGGGCGCCGCGCATCGCTGTCGGCGAAAGAGGCGGCAACAGGGCCAGTGGCCGCTTCGGGGGTGGCGGCAATGGGTAGTTCAAGGACGAAGCGTCCCTCCTCGGGAATGCATTCTTTCTCGCAGACCAGCCAGCGGGCCTCGGCCGTCACGGTGAAGCGCTGGCCGGGCTGGGCGTCGGCGGGTAGGGTGACGGTACGGGCAAAGACGACTTCCCGTTCGTAGCCGAAGTTCATGGCCGGGCCGACGGCGATACGATCCGGTCCCGGCCAGGCGATATCTTCCGCCTGGGCGCCGGCTGGCAACGTCAGATCGATTTGGGGAGGAGCGCCGGCATCGCCTGGGTTTTTCCAGTAACTGTGCCAGTGCGGAGCCAGGCGCTGCCGAAGGCCGATCCGGACCGTCTGTCCGGGAGCAACGACATCGTAATCGCTGACCAGGGTGACGGTGGCTCGCGGGCTGGTTTGCGGGGGCGTTTCGGCGCCTTGGGCAAGCTTCGGCCCAAGCACGAGCAAACTCATCAGGACGGTGGCAAGGAGCGAAGAAAAGCGGTAGCGGCGTTGGGGCATGGCAGCTTTCTACTCGCGGCGATGGGACTTGTTTAGCCGGTCTCGGAGCGCATTGGCGATGATGAGTCACTATAGAAGATCGTCATGCTGCCTTTGTCGGTAGAAGAGGGCTTTTGGGTAACCGTGGTTGATGCTGTGTGACTTTTTGTAACGAATAACAATCGCTACGATTTGCATTTGCTCGAGAAGAATCTGGCTGCGAGGGAGTCAATGCCATTGAGCGTTTCATGGGGGCGGCAGGCAGCCTTGGGTGGAGCGAGAAGCTCTCGTTTGCGCGCGTTTAGAGCGTTTGCTCTTGTAGCTAGTACTTTGTGCTTGTGTGATTTCGCGGCGCGCAAGCAGCCCGATCAGGCTACGGCTTGCAATGCCGGCCTTGGTCCGCGAGCGGTCAGTCCGCTGTCGTCTTGACTGTGACTGGGGTGCCCGACGTGTTCCGAAAAACTGTTCGAGACGGGGCGTCTGGTCATCTACTGTGCAACCATCTCGCCGTCATACCGGCCGCTCAGATTTCTGCCGGTTTGGGTTGAGCTCGGCGAAATCCTTTTCACCCGTCGGGTTGGGGCCGTGCTCAATTGCGCCGCAAGACATCGGCTTCGTCGTTTTCTCGTCCAGCTTCTGGGGCAGTTCATTCCGGTGGGCCAATTCAGCCGTTCCCGGTGCTATTGTTTTTGCGCGGCCCGTTCCTTTTCGTAATCGGAATAGCTGGTCTTGTTCAGTGCATCCAGGCAGCGTTGGCTTTCGTCGGGCGGCTGCTTGCGACAGTGATGCTCGAAAGATTGATTGTAGCCCTTGTACCATGCCTCGGTCGTGCAGCCCTGGAGCATCAATAACAGGGTTGCCAGCGGAAGGATGGCTAATCGGATGCATGGGTAATTTGTCATCGCGTGACTCTCGAAAGAATGGGTGCTGAATGATAGGCGCATTTCCATCCCGGGGTGGCGATTGGCTTCCCCGGCGATATATGGCAATCATGGGAGTCGATAGCGCTACTGCGGGATTTCCGGCTCGACCAGTGCTGCCAGTTGCGCCAGCGATTCCTGCCAGCCGAGATAGCACATCTCGACCGGGATTGCGTCGGGAATGCCTTCCTGCACGATGTTCAACTCGGTGCCGCACAGCA
>CAMKYP010000135.1 GCA_946477505.1 uncultured Dechloromonas sp.
GGGTATCGATGCTGCCGATGCGGTGCCCCTCTACGTTCGCGACAAGGTGGCGAAGACAGTTGCCGAGCGTATGCGGGAGGGCGGAAAGGCGTGAACGGCCTGGGCATTTCGGCAGAGTTCTTTCCGATGAACGAAAGCGACCTCGCGGCGGTGGCGGCCTTGGAGGCAACGCTGCAGGTTTTTCCCTGGTCGCATGGCAACTTTGCCGACTCCCTGGCGAGCGGCTATAGCGTCTGGGTGTTGCGTCTGGGGGGGGATCTGATCGGTTTTTCGGTCGTCATGTCGGTGATCGACGAGGCGCATCTGCTCAACATCGGCGTCTGCAAGCGCTACCACGGGAAGGGTTATGGAGCCCGGCTTCTGCGCCATGCCATGGAGTGTGCGCGCCTGGGGGGAGCGACCAGGCTCTTCCTCGAAGTCCGGCCATCCAATGAACGGGCGGTCGATTTGTATCGACATTTCGGATTTCGCCAGATCGGCACACGCAAGGGCTATTATCCCGCCATCGTCGGTCGCGAGGATGCGCTGATTTTTGACAAGGAACTGGTGGCATGAGTTTGAGCCGGGAACAGATGCTCGTCGAGATGGGAATATCGCCGATCTGGGTGTTGCGCGATGCGCCGGCGGTCGAGTCCGCGCCCTCTTCGGAACAGATAACGGAAGAGTTCGCGCCCGCAGTCCCCGTTGTCGAGGCTCCACTCCCCGTGCGCCCTGTCCAAGCTGTGGGGGACCCCGTCGCGACGGCTGCGCAGGATGTCGGCGCACTCGATTGGCCGGCGCTTGCCCGGCAGGTTGCCGGGTGCCGAGCCTGTTCGTTGTGCGAACAGCGCAAACAGGCGGTCCTCGGCGTCGGGGATAGCAGCCCGGACTACCTGTTCATCGGCGAAGGGCCGGGTGCCGACGAGGACGCCAAGGGCGAACCATTCGTCGGGCAGGCCGGAAAGCTGCTGGACAGCATGCTGGCCGCGCTCGACATCGCCCGGGGCAATCGTGTGTACATCGCCAACGCCGTCAAATGCCGTCCGCCCGGAAACCGAACGCCGGAGCCGGCCGAAATGGCAGCTTGCTGGCCGTATCTGGAGCGCCAGATCGCGCTACTCAAGCCAAAAATCATCGTCTTGCTGGGCAAGGCAGCCGTGCATGCCGTCCTGCACGACGACAAATCGCTGGCCAGCTTGCGCGGCAAGCGTTTCGAGTATGCCGGCATTCCGGTGGTGGTGACTTACCATCCGGCCTATTTGTTGCGCAATCTTCCGGACAAGGCCAAGGCTTGGGAGGATTTGTTGTTCGCACGTCGTACCTTGCGTGAACAGCAGGCACCGGCGTTGCCGTTCTAACGGACTGTTCCGTCAATCACGAGGTAGGGTCTTGGCGCGCCGAGGCCGACGAACAGTCAGTGGTGCCTTGTGTCGTCCAGGTGCCGGACGTCATCCTGAATCGCCTGGTTAGCGATATGGCGCTGGCGGATCAGGTACATCAGACCGCTGACGCAAAGCCCGAACAGGGTGACTACCCAGTAGATCGACACATCCATCTTGATCATCAGGTAATACAGGCCGGTCATGACCAGGATCGAGATGTTTTCATTGAAGTTCTGCACCGCGATCGAGTGTCCGGCCCCCATCAGGATATGGCCGCGATGCTGCAGCAGGGCGTTCATAGGCACCACGAAGAAGCCGGATAGCCCGCCGATGAGAATGAGCAGGGGGACGGCCAACCAGATGCTGTCGACGAAATTCATGATCAGCACGATCAGGCCCATGGCGATGCCGAGGGGAATGACGCGGACGGATTTGCGCAGGGTGATGTATTTGGCGGCGATAATGGCGCCGGCTGCAACGCCGACGGCTACCACACCCTGCAGCATCGATGCCTTGGAGAGCCCCAGATTGAGCGCGACCTCAGCCCATTTGATCACGATGAATTGCAGCGTGGCGCCGGCGCCCCAGAACAGGGTGGTAACCGCCAGGGAAATCTGACCAAGCTTGTCGCGCCAGAGCAGGGCCAGACAGTGGTTGAATTCGTGGATCAGGAACCAGGGATTCTTTTTGAGCTGCTTGTGGTCAACCCCGGTATTCGGGACGTATAGGTTGAACAGGGCGGCCACTATGTAAAGCAGCGCAACGACCGACAAGGCCATTTCACCGACGGTGTCGATACCAGTTTCGAAGAGCGGAAAATCGAAGGCAAGCAGGTGTTGGGCGATGTCCGGGCGTATCAGCATGCCGCCGATGAGAACGCCCAGGATGATGGCGCCGACGGTCAGGCCCTCGATCCAGCCGTTGGCGACGACGAGCAGGCGATGCGGCAGGTATTCGGTGAGAATCCCATATTTGGCCGGTGAATAGCAGGCGGCCCCCAGGCCGACGATGGCGTAGGCAACCAGCGGATGAGTGCCGAAAAACATCATGCTGCAACCGACGATCTTGATCGTGTTGCTGATGAACATGACGCGCCCCTTGGGCATCGAGTCGGCAAAGGCGCCTACGAAGGCGGCCAGGACCACGTAGGAAACAGTGAAGAAGGTCTTGAGCAGCGGCTCGTATTCGGCGGGCGCCTGCATCTCGCGCAGGGCGGCGATGGCAGCGATAAGCAGAGCATTGTCGGCCAGCGCAGAAAAAAACTGCGCTGCCATGATGATGTAGAAGCCGAATGGCACGAAAGTCTTGTCTCTTATATAACTTTGGGCGAGGTTTATACCACGCTCAGAATTGGGCGCAAGGGTTGCGTGTTTTTCGGTCTTATGCATGTGCCCGTCGCATCGGAAAAAAGATGCAGTCTGTGTCGCGGCCATGACGCCCTGATGAATCGTCGGATTTTTGGCAAGCCATCAATATTTTGTTCCGGTTGGGATATGGTCGCCCGGAACTTCATGGGAATGTGATGAAATATCGTCCGCACACTATCCGGGAGAATCAATATGGCTGATCGGCGTCTACAGGTTTTCCATGCAGTGGCCAAAAACCTGAGTTTTACGCGGGCTGCCGATGCCTTGTTCATGACGCAACCGGCCGTCACATTCCAGATCAAGCAGCTGGAGGAGCAGTACAGCACCCGCCTCTTCGAGCGCCGGCATGGCAGCATTTCGTTGACGCCAGCCGGGGAAATGGTGCTGTCGTATGCGGAGCGCATTCTGGCGCTGTCGGATGAGATGGATACCCGACTCTCGGAAATGACCGGAGAAATGCGCGGTCCGCTACTGGTCGGGGCCAGCACGACTATCGCCGAATTCATGCTGCCGCGCGTGCTGGGGGAATTTAATGCCTTGTATCCCCAGGTTCGGGCGCGGCTCATCGTTGCCAATTCGGAAAGCATCGAGACCCGCGTTGCCGAGCACACGATCGATATCGGGCTGATCGAAGCGCCCGCGAAAGTAACCGGACTGAGCAGTCATATCTGTTGCGAGGACGAACTGCGCGTCATCTGTGCGCCGGATTACCCCCTCGCCGAAATGGAATCGGTAACCCCCAAGGTGCTGACGGAATACGAATTCATCTCGCGGGAGCCGGGGTCCGGTACGCGGGAAATAACCGATGCCTATTTCCGTAGCCACGGAGTCGCCCCCGAAAATCTCAAGATGCAGATGGAACTGGGTAGTCCCGAGGCGCTGAAGGGCGTGGTATCCACCGGCCTCGGCTATGCGATCGTATCGCGGGCGGTGGTCGAGAAGGAACTGCAACTGGGCGACCTAGTGGCGATTCCGCTCAAGCCGTCGTTGACGCGCAGCCTTTACCTGATTTTCCCGCAAGACCGTTTTCAGTCGCGCCTCAGCGCCACCTTTATCGACTTTGCCAAGAGCAAGCTGAAAGAACTGGCTTTATGAAGACTTCTCGCCCGATCCGGGCACGCATCACCCCCGCAGCAATTCTTGACAACTACCGGCTGGCCAGGCAACAGGCTCCGCATGTGCGAGCCTGGGCCGTCATCAAGGCTAATGCCTACGGCCACGGGCAGTGGCGCGCGGTCGACGCCCTGCGCGGCGAGGCCGACGGCTTTGCCCTGCTTGAGTGCGAAAATGCCGTGGCCTTGCGCGAAGCCGGGATAACCCAGCCCATCCTCCTGCTCGAAGGCGTTTTCAGCGCGCGTGACGTGCGCTCGGTGATCGAACACCGGCTCACCTGCGTCGTCCATTGTCTCGACCAGCTCGAGTTGCTGGTGCGCAGCGGACAGTTCTCGGTGCCCGTATCGGTCTATCTGAAGCTGAATACCGGCATGAATCGCCTCGGTTTTTCCGCAGCGACGTTGCCTCGGGCGCTGGACGTCTTGCGGGCACTACCGGTCGACATCACGCTGATGACCCATTTTGCCGAAGCCGATGGCGAACGCGGTGTGGCCTGGCAATTGGCACGGTTCAAGGATATGGTTGGCGACTGGAAGGGCAAGGTCAGTCTCGGCAATTCGGCGGCGATCCTGGCGCACCCGGAAACGCATGGCGATTGGGTGCGTCCCGGCATCATGCTCTATGGCGCCAGCCCCTTTGCCGACCGGGATGCCGCAACGCTTGGCCTGCAGCCCGCGATGGCACTGGAAAGCGCTATCATCGGCGTGCAGGAACTGGCTGCCGGTGAGCGGGTCGGCTACGGCGGTACCTTCACCGCCGATCGGCCGATGCGTATCGGAATCGTGGCCTGCGGTTATGCCGACGGCTACCCACGCCACGCACCGACGGGTACGCCGATCGCGGTGATGGGACACCGGACACGCACCATCGGGCGGGTTTCCATGGATATGCTGGCCTGCGACCTGACCGAGATTCCGGAGGCGGGGATCGGTTCCCCCGTCACGCTATGGGGTAACGGGGCCGCAGGGATGGTGCCGGCGGATGAAGTCGCGGCGGCGGCAGGAACGATTGCCTACGAACTGTTCTGTGCGCTCGCGGCGCGGGTTCCGGTGGTGATGGCCGATACGGCGGCAGGCGAAAGGCGCTGAATGGCCAAGCTGAAAACAGTTTATACCTGCACCGAATGCGGTGCCACGAGCCCCAAGTGGCAGGGACAGTGCCCGGGGTGCAACGACTGGAATACGCTGGTCGAGACCGTAGCGGAGAAAGCGGCGACCAACAGCCGCTTCGAGTCCCTGGCGCCGGCAGCCAGGCTGCAGAACCTGTCCGAAATCGAGGCGCGCGAGGCGGAGCGCATCCCGACCGGGATTGGCGAGTTCGACCGGGCGCTGGGCGGCGGCCTGGTGGCCGGCGGTGTCGTGCTCATCGGCGGCGATCCGGGTATCGGCAAGAGCACCTTGCTGCTTCAGGCGCTGGCGCATCTTTCAGCGGAGCACAAGGTGCTTTACGTCAGCGGCGAGGAATCCGGGGAGCAAGTGGCGCTGAGAGCCCGCCGGCTGGGACTCGACACCCGGCGCCTGCCGTTGATGGCGGAAATCAACCTGGAACGCATCCTGGTGACCTTGCAGGCTGAAAACCCGGTGGTGGCGGTGATCGACTCGATCCAGACGCTGTGGTCGGATCAGCTGTCGAGCGCCCCCGGCTCGGTGGCCCAGGTGCGCGAATGTGCTGCGCAGTTGACGCGCCTGGCCAAGCAGCTCGGCATCACGGTCATTCTGGTCGGGCACGTGACGAAGGAAGGGGCGCTGGCCGGTCCACGCGTGCTTGAGCACATCGTCGACACCGTGCTTTATTTCGAGGGCGACACCCATTCCAGCTTCCGCCTAGTACGCGCCTTCAAGAACCGCTTCGGGGCGGTGAACGAGCTGGGTGTCTTCGCCATGACCGAGAGCGGCCTGAAGGGCGTCAGCAACCCGTCGGCGCTGTTCCTTTCGCAGCACGCGCAGGATGTGCCGGGTTCCTGCGTAATGGTTACACAGGAAGGCACGCGGCCGCTGCTGGTCGAAATCCAGGCGCTGGTCGATACGGCTCACGGCAATCCGCGGCGCCTGACGGTCGGACTGGAAGCGCAGCGTCTCGCCATGCTGCTGGCCGTTCTGCATCGGCATGCCGGTATCGTCTGCTTCGATCAGGACGTGTTCGTCAATGCCGTGGGCGGTGTGAAGATCACCGAGCCAGCGGCTGATCTGGCGGTACTGCTGTCGATTGCATCGTCGCTCAAGAACAAGCCCCTACCTTCCAAGCTCATCGTTTTTGGCGAGGTTGGCCTGGCGGGGGAGATACGGCCAGCGCCCCGCGGCCAGGAGCGTCTCAAGGAGGCGGCCAAGCTCGGCTTCACCCGGGCCTTGATACCGGAAGCCAATCGCCCGAAACAGGCAATCGCCGGCATGGAGGTCATCGCGGTCAGGCGCGTGGAGGAGGCGGTGGCGCGAATACGCGAGATGGAATAAGCTTCCGGGATACTACTTTCGGCTTGTATGTTCAACCTGTCACGTTATTTCTCGACGGTCAGCTTCATACTCATCGTGCTGGCTGCCGGTGTGCTGGGGCCGTTGTACCAGAAACTTTCCCTGCAGCAGATGAAGGATCTGGCCCAAGGGCGGAACGTCGCCATGGCGCAGGTTTTCCAGAACTCGCTGCATGAGCCGCTGCTCGATTTGCTGGCCGAATCGACCGGGCGCGATGCGAGTGCGCTTGCCCAATCAAGAAGCCGTGCGCACATTCAGGACAGCGCGGAGATCCTGATGCAGGGCACTTCGGTCATCAGGGTGAAGGTGTATAACCGCGTCGGGAACGTGATTTTCTCGACCAATGCCCGCCAAATCGGCGAAAACAGGCTGGCGAACCCAGGGTTCAAGCAGGCGATCAACGGTTCGGTCTTCAGTGAGTTGACCTATCGAAATACGCGCGAGAGCTTCGACGAGGCGTTCGCCGAAATGGACGTGCTGGCCAGCTACATTCCGATTCGCGGCAAGGACAACGCGGTTGAAGGGGTGTTCGAGCTGTATCAGAACGTCACGCCCTTCGTCGAGGAATTGGAGCACAGTCTGTGGTGGGTGACGGCAGGCATCGTTCTGACCTTCGCACTTCTGTACCTGATGCAGTTTCTGGTGGTCCGCCGGGCACAGGGCATTCTGGAGGATCAGGAAGGGCGGATAAAAGCCGCACGCGATACGCTGGAACTCCAGGTGGCGGCGCGTACGGAGGAACTGAAGCGGACCAACGTGCAGCTCGAGGGCGAAATCTCCGAGCGGCGCCAGGCGCAGAGCAAGCTGAACTATCTGGCCTATCACGACCCGCTGACCGGGCTGGCCAACCGCCGCTGCTTCATCGAGCGCCTCGAGGAGAGTTTGCGCGAGACTGCCCAGCGTGGCGAGCGGCTGGCGGTTCTATTCATCGACCTTGACCAGTTCAAGCAGGTCAACGATTCGCTGGGCCACGGGGTTGGCGACGAGTTGCTGGTGGCGGTGGCATCTCGCCTTGCCGAGCATGTCCGCCTGATCGATATGCTCGCCCGACTCGGCGGGGACGAGTTCATCTGCCTGATGGAGGCGGTGCGCGACGAGCGGGAGGTCAAGGTACTGGCTCAGGAGATCATCGATGCATTCGAGCAGCCATTCAAGCTGGGCGATCATGAGCTCTTCCTCACGGCATCGGTCGGCATCAGCCTTTTCCCGGGGGATGGCGACAGCGTGCTGGCGTTGATGCGCAATGCCGATACAGCCATGTATCGCGCCAAGTTCAGTGGGCGCGGAAACTATCATTTCTATACGCCCGATATGACCTTGCTGGCACAGGAGCGCATCCAGATGGAGAACCTGTTGCGGCGTGCGCTCGAACACGGCGAATTCAATGTGCACTTGCAGCCGCAGGTAAATACCCGGAGCGGCGAACTGGTCGGTGCCGAGGCGCTGGTACGTTGGGAAAGCCCAGAACTGGGTTTGGTCATGCCCAGTCGTTTCATCCCGATTGCCGAGGATTCTGGGCTGATCGTCGGGCTGGGCAACTGGGTGCTGCGAGAGACGTGCCGGCAGTTCATGAACTGGCAAGAAAGCGGTTTTGAACTACCCCAAGTGTCGGTCAACCTGTCCGTCAAACAACTTGAGCGCCCCGAATTTATTGATGTTCTGGACAGGGTGCTGGCCGATACCGGCATGAATCCGCGTCATCTCAAGCTGGAACTGACCGAGTCGGTCGTCATGGCGGTTGGCGACTCTTTCGGCCTTCTGGAAAAGCTGCGCAGTCTTGGCATCAGTCTGGCGCTTGACGATTTCGGCACCGGTTATTCATCGCTCAGCTACCTGAAAATGCTGCCGATTCAGCAGCTCAAGATCGACCGCTCGTTCGTCGAAGGTATCGGTAGCAACGGCGGCGACGAGGCGATCATTCGAACGATCATGGAACTGGCGCGGAGCCTGGATTTCGAAGTGGTTGCCGAAGGCGTCGAAACCGAGGAGCAGGCTGCCTTCCTCGCCGAACTGGGCTGTCAGCAATTGCAAGGCTATCTGCATGGCCGGGCGGTGGCACCGGCCGAATTCCGTACGCGCTGGTCGAAGGCGAGATGATCGCCGCTTTTTCCTGGCGGCTGCTCGGCCGGGAATTGCGATCCGGCGAGTTGCGCTTGCTCTTTGCCGCGCTTGTCGTAGCGGTGGCCGCAGTGACGGCTGTCGGCTTCTTCGGCGACCGCGTGCGCCAAGGCTTGCAGCGCGAAGCGCAACAGATGATGGGAGGGGATTTGGTTGTTACATCCGATCACCCATTGCCGGAACGGTATCGCGACGAGGCTCGCCGCCATCGATTGCAGCTTGCTGAAACCCTTGTTTTTCCGAGCATGGTGATGGCAGGTGGGCAGGCCCAGTTGGCCGATATCAAGGCGGTTACCAGCAGCTATCCGCTGCGCGGTAGTCTGGGGCGCATTCTTCACGGCGAGGAGAGCAGCCGCGAAACGCGACAGGGTCCGGA
>CAMKYP010000136.1 GCA_946477505.1 uncultured Dechloromonas sp.
GGCTCGCTGTGAAAATCCATGCGCTCGCCGGTTGCCGGATGCGCAAAGCCCAGATCCATCGCATGCAGCAGCAGGCGATCGGCCATTTTTTCCGCCGGCCCGCCGTAAAGGTCGTCGCCGAGGATGGGGTGTTGCAAAGACATCATATGCACCCGCAACTGGTGCGAACGGCCAGTCACCGGTTCCAGCGCGACGCGGGTCGTCTGCTTCTCGATATCGCGGCTGAGTACGCGGAAGCGCGTTTGCGACGGCCGGCCTTCGTCAAAATCGACTTTCTGCTTCGGCCGGTTCGGCCAGTCCACGATCAGCGGCAGGTCCACGCCGCCTTCGTCATAGGGCAGCAGGCCGGCCAGCACGGCGACGTAGAGTTTGTCCACCTGGCGGTCCTGGAACATCTTGGACAGGCGGCGGTGCATGTCGGCGCCGCGGGCAAAGACCAGGATGCCGGACGTCGACATGTCCAGCCGATGCACGGTCAGCGCATCCGGATATTCCTGTTGCACCCGGCTGAGCAGGCAATCCGCCTTGTGCTCGCCACGGCCGGGAACCGACAAGAGACCGCAGGGTTTTTCGGCAATGATCAGGAAGTCGTCGGCAAAAACGACGGGCGAAGCGCCAGGGGGCGGGGGCAGATAGACAGTCATCGGGGGTCGAGGCGAATTCGGCAGCGGGCATCCTTGAAAGCCACCGGTTCCTGGCTCCAGCCCGGTCCCGGCGAGGTCTGCATGCAGACCCGGGCACCGTCCACCTTGCTCGTCCACCAGTACCAGGGCGCCGGCGCACCGCTGGCGGCCGTGCCGGCCAGTAGCAGGAGAAGGATGGGTAAGCGTCTGATCGACATGAAGAATTTTCTTGCCAAGAAAAGGCGGGTCAATGTACTGTACGTATACACAGTATCCGGTTGGCCGTTAGCGGGGGCGAATATACCGCGTTTGGGCCGGGCCGGATAAACGGTTTCCTGCAATTTCTATTCCATCTTTGGCCCCTGTGCCATAATCCGCTCAAATTTTCGAGGTCACACCATGGACGACAACAAGGCAAAGGCGCTCGCCGCAGCGCTGCAACAAATCGAAAAGCAATTCGGCAAAGGCTCCATCATGAAGATGGGCGACGCCGAGATCGACGAAGGCATTCAGGTCGTGTCGACCGGTTCGCTCGGTCTGGACATCGCGCTTGGCGTCGGCGGCCTGCCGCGCGGCCGCGTCGTCGAAATCTACGGTCCGGAATCCTCCGGCAAGACCACGCTCTGTCTGCAGGTCGTCGCCGAAATGCAGAAGCTGGGCGGCACGGCGGCCTTCATCGACGCCGAACACGCGCTCGATCCGCAATACGCCCAGAAGCTCGGCGTCAATGTTTCCGACCTGCTGATTTCGCAGCCGGACACCGGCGAACAGGCGCTGGAAATCGCCGACATGCTGGTCCGCTCCGGCTCGGTGGACATCATCATCGTCGACTCGGTCGCCGCCCTCACCCCGCGTGCCGAAATCGAAGGCGAAATGGGCGACCAGATGGTCGGCCTGCACGCCCGCCTGATGAGCCAGGCCCTGCGCAAGCTGACGGCCAATATCAAGAAGACCAACACGCTGGTCATCTTCATCAATCAAATCCGCATGAAGATCGGCGTCATGTTCGGTTCGCCGGAAACCACCACCGGCGGCAACGCGCTGAAGTTCTATGCCTCCGTCCGCCTCGACATCCGCCGCATCGGCTCGATCAAGAAGGGCGACGAGGTCATCGGCAGCGAAACCAAGGTCAAGGTCGTCAAGAACAAGGTTTCTCCGCCGTTCCGCGAAGCCATTTTCGACATTCTGTACGGCGAAGGCATCTCCCGTCAGGGCGAAGTCGTCGAAATGGGCGTCGCCCACAAGCTGGTCGACAAATCCGGTGCCTGGTACGCCTACAAGGGCGAGAAAATCGGCCAGGGCAAGGACAACGCCCGCGAATTCCTCAAGGCCAACCCGGAAATCGCCGCCGAGATCGAAGCCGGCATCCGCGAGGCCGCCAGCACCACCGTGATCAAGCCGACCAAAGCCAAGGCCGATGCCTGACCTGCGCGTGCGGGCCCTGCAACTGCTCACCCGGCGCGATTACAGCCGGGCCGAGTTGAAGACCAAGCTCGCTGCGCATGCCGAATCCGAGGAAGAACTCGACGCCGTGCTCGACACCCTGCAAAGCGAACGCCTGCTCTCCGATACCCGCTATGCCGCCCAGCGCGTCGTGGCGCGTGCCGGGCGTTACGGCAATGCGCGGCTGAAGCAGGAATTGCGGCAGAAAGGCGTTGCCGATGAAGAAATCGCCGCCGCCCTCCCGGAGGGTGGCGACGAGACCGAACGCTGCCGCAGCGTCTGGCAGCGCAAGTTCAGGGAATTGCCGCAATCGCCGGAAGAGCGTGCCAAACAGCAACGTTTCCTGCAATATCGCGGTTTTTCCAGCGAAGCCATTCGCCGCGTCCTGCGCGGTGTCGAGCAATGACCATGTCCGCCGCCAAACTGACCGCCAACAATCTGAAGAAGCGCTACAAGGCGCGGACCGTCGTCGAGGACGTTTCCTTCGAGGTCAAGTCGGGCGAGGTCGTCGGATTGCTCGGTCCGAACGGTGCTGGCAAGACCACCTGTTTCTACATGATCGTCGGCCTGGTCGCTGCCGACGGCGGTGAAGTCCATATCGACGACAACCGCCTGACGCACCAGCCGATGCACAGCCGGGCGCGCCTCGGACTGTCGTATCTGCCGCAGGAAGCCTCGGTCTTCCGCAAGCTCAACGTCGAGGAAAACATCCGCGCCGTCCTCGAACTGCAGAAGCTGCCCGAAGCCGAACTGAACGACCGCCTCGAAGGTCTGCTCAACGAATTGCACGTCGACCACGTCCGCCACGTTAACGCGGCTGCCCTCTCCGGCGGCGAGCGGCGCCGGGTGGAAATCGCCCGGGCGCTGGCGACCAATCCGCGCTTCATCCTGCTTGACGAACCTTTCGCCGGCGTTGACCCGATTGCAGTGCTGGAAATACAGAAGATCATCCGCTTCCTCAAAGAACGCGGCATCGGCGTGTTGATCACCGACCATAACGTGCGCGAAACGCTGGGCATCTGCGATCACGCCTACATCATCAATGCCGGCAATGTACTTGCTGCTGGACGGCCAGTCGAAATCGTGGAGAATGAAAGCGTGCGCAGGGTCTATCTTGGCGAGCATTTCAAGCTCTGACCGCATGGCGCCCGATCCGAACCGATGAAGCCGGCACTCCAACTCAAACTATCCCAGCATCTGGCGCTGACGCCCCAGCTCCAGCAGTCGATCAAGCTGCTGCAGTTGTCGACCATTGAAATGCAGCAGGAAATCGAGCGTTATCTGCTCGAAAATCCCATGCTGGAACGTGAAGATGAAGCGCCGGAGTCCTTTGCCAACGCGCAGCAGTTCGATTCCCCGCGCAACGAGGAGTCGCGCAGCGAAAGCAGCGAAGAGCGCGAGCCGCGCGAGGACCGGGAAGTCGAACCGCCGAGTTCTCCTTCCGAAGTCGATGACGATCGCTGGGCTTCCGATGCCGGCACCTTCACCGGAGCCGGTCGCGATGAGGACGACGACAGCGACAGCCACGATACCCATGCCGCCAACGTCAGCCTGCGCGAGCATCTTGGCTGGCAGCTCGGGATGACCCAGCTGAACGAACGCGACCGCAGCCTGGTTCGCTTCCTGATCGAAGCGCTCGACGACGACGGCTACCTTTCGGCTCCGCTGCAGGAACTCTGGGAGACCTTGCCGCCGGAATACGAAATCGAGCTCGAAGAACTGGAAATCGCGCTCCGCCATATACAAAATTTCGATCCGACCGGAATCGGTGCGCGCAACCTGCAGGAGTGTCTGAGCCTGCAATTGAAAGCCTTGCCGGACGAATACGATCGCAATGTGGCACTGCGCATCGTCGAGAAGCATCTTGAGTTGCTGGCCGCCCGCGACTTTGCCAAGCTGCGCCGCGTCACCGGCTATGACGACGAGGATCTGAAAGCCGCGCAAACCCTGATCACCAGCCTGAACCCCCGTCCGGCGGCCGGTTACGCGCAGATCGAAGCACGTTACATCACGCCCGACGTGATCGTGAAGAAGCTCAAAGGCAAGTGGACGGCCTACATCAATCCGGACGCCTATCCCCGCTTGCGCATCAACCGCCTGTATGCCGAAATTCTCGCCAAGCAACGGCGCGGTAACGGAAACCTGTCGACTCAACTGCAGGAAGCCCGCTGGTTGATCAAGAACGTCCAGCAACGTTTCGACACCATCCACCGCGTCACGCAGGCCATCGTCGACCGCCAGCGCCAGTTCTTCGAGCATGGCGAAGTCGCCATGCGGCCACTAGTCCTGCGCGAAATCGCCGACATCCTCGGCTTGCACGAATCGACGGTGTCGCGCGTGACCAGCCAGAAATACATGGCCACGCCGCGCGGCATTTTCGAACTGAAATACTTCTTTGGCAGCCATGTCGCCACCGATACCGGTGGGGCTTGTTCTGCCACGGCCATCCGGGCGCTGATCAAGCAATTGATTGGAGCCGAGGACGGCAAGAAGCCCTTGTCGGATAGTCAATTATCCGAAATACTAGGCCAGCAGGGAATCGTAGTTGCCCGACGTACGGTAGCCAAATACCGCGAGTCGCTCAACATCCCCCCGGTCAATTTACGTAAGACCCTGTAGAAAGAGGAGAAAAAAGTGAATCTGCAGATCAGTGGTCATCACATCGAAGTAACCCCCGCACTGCGCGAATACGTGGAAAACAAGCTGGATCCCGTCGTCCGTCACTTCGATAAAGTGACCGGTGTCAACGTGGTGCTGTCTGTCGAAAAGCTGAAGCAGAAAGCCGAAGTCACCGTGCACGTTCCGGGCAAGGACATGCATGTCGAAGAATCCGGCGAAGATCTCTATGCCGCCATCGATTCGATGTTCGACAAGCTGGATCGTCAGGTCCAGAAGCACAAGCAAAAAGTCCAGGATCACCATCGCGGTGAAAAGCCCGGGCTGCATGCCGCTGAATAAGCGCCCTATGGCCGCAGCGCAAGCTGCGGCTTTGCTTTATCCACTCCTATGAACCCTCTCAACAATCTACTGAGCGCCGATCAGGTGCTGCTGAATCTGGACGCCAGCAGCAAAAAACGTGTTTTCGAGCAAGCCGGTATCCTGTTCGAAGCCCGCCTTGGTCTGGCCCGCTCGACCATTTTCGACAGCCTGTTTGCCCGTGAAAAACTCGGCTCCACCGGCTTGGGCCAAGGCGTCGCCATTCCTCATGGCCGTATCAAGGGCCTGAAGCAGGCTGCCGGTGCATTCATGCGCCTGACGACGCCGGTTCCGTTCGACTCTCCGGATGGTCGCCCGGTTGATCTATTGTTTGTTTTGCTCGTTCCCGAGCAGGCTACCGAGCAACACCTCCAGATCCTGTCGGAACTTGCCCAGCGTTTCTCGGACCGGGTTTTCCGGGAAAAGCTTCAGACGGCCGCCGACCCGACCGCAGTTCTCGCGCTATTCCAGTCCTGAGTCCCTGTCGTGCGTCACGTCAGCCTGGTTCAGCTTTACAAAGATAATCGGGAAAAACTGCTGTTGAACTGGCATATCGGCCAGAACGCAGACCGTCGCATCGAAATCAAGGGCTCCAACAGCTACGGAGCCGATCTTGTCGGCCATATCAACATCATTCATCCTGAGCGCTTGCAGGTGCTTGGCCTGGCTGAGTACGACTGGGCGATGCACATTGGGGAACGGCGTTTCGGCACGATGTTCGTCGATTTGGTCAGCGCTCAGCCGCCGGCCGTTATTGTTGCGGATGGTTTGACACCGCCGTCCCAGGTTGTCGAAACCTGTACCCAGACCGGCACGCCTCTGATCAATTCACCCAAGCCCTGCTCTGCGGTCATCGATCTGCTGCGCATCTATTTGTCGGCCCGCCTGGCTGATACGGTCAGCCTCCACGGCGTTTTCATGGATGTTTTGGGGATGGGCGTGCTGATTACCGGCGATTCGGGTGTGGGCAAGTCCGAGTTGGCGCTCGAACTCATTTCCCGGGGGCATGGACTCGTTGCCGACGACGTCGTCGAAATGGCGCGCATCGCGCCAACCACCATCGAAGGTCGCTGCCCTGGCATGCTGCGGGACTTCCTCGAAGTGCGCGGACTCGGCCTGCTCAACATCCGGACCATCTTCGGCGAAACCGCCTCGCGCCGGAAAATGAAGCTCAAGCTGATTGTTCATCTGCAAAAGACGGCTGCCGCAGCCGATGCGCCCCGTCTCCCCCTGGATGCCCAGACCCAGGAGGTGTTGGGGGTTCCGGTGCGCAAGGTCGTCATTCCCGTGGCGGCCGGCCACAACCTGGCGGTCCTGCTCGAGGCGGCGGTACGCAACACCATCCTGCAATTGCGGGGCATCGATAGCCTGCAGGATTTCATGGATCGCCAGCAGCGCATGATGCTTGACGATGACGCATGAATCGCTGATAGTACGTCGGCGTTTTTGCACACTACGGGGGACATCCACCATGAAAAAACTGATCGCGCTGCTGCTTGTCGCGTTTTCCGCCAATGCCGTTTATGCCGCCGACGATTGTGCTGCCCGCGCAGCCGAAAAGAAGCTGGCTGGCGCTGCCAAGAACAGTTTCATGAAGAAATGCCAAGCCGACGCCGGGGCTCCCGCCGAAAACGCCGAGTGCGCCGCAAAGGCCAAGGAAAAGAAACTGGCCGGTGCCGCCAAGAACAGCTTCATGAAGAAATGCTCGGCTGACGCTGCCGCAAAGTAATCCGAACCGAGAAGAAATACATCCGACGTCGGCCGCCTTCAGGCGGCCGATTGTCGTTTACAGATGCTCGAAATCGGCGAGGTCCGACTGCGGATCGTTGGCGGAGCTGCCGAACCCGAATTTGCCTTTGCCGTCGAGTTGCATCTCATTGCGGCGAACCATGACTTCCTGGCGGCCAGACAAGGTCACGAAAGTGCCATTGGTACTGGTATCGATCAGGTAGAAGCCGTCGTTGCGGCGTTCGACGCGGGCATGTTGGCGCGAAGCCTTGCGGTCGTCGATGGTCAGTTTGCAGCCGAGGTCGCGGCCGATCGTGAGGACCGGAGTCTTTTCATCGACCAGAAAAGCCTTGCCGCGATAACGGATGCACAGGCGTTCGACTAGAAGACGGCTGACTTCGCCGAAAGTCGAGAGGGGGGATGAGGTACCTTGGTAGCTGGGCCAGTGCACCTGAAAGAGCGATAGTTCGTTTCCGTTTTCGGCAACGGTGCCCAGCTTGGGCATGGGATCGACGGTGATGATCCCGGGTTGAGGCAGCTCCCCGACCAGCTCCGAACTGCACAGTATCTGGTCGCGTCGGGCAATGCCGGCAATGCGTGCCGCCGTGCTGACAGCCACCCCACTCAGCTTGCCCTCGCTTTCCTGCACGCCCCCGCTGTGGAGACCGATACGGATAGTCAGCTTCAGGCCGGAAACCGGTGGCAGGTCGGCGATGCGTTGTTGCATGTCGATTGCCGCCTGGCAGGCTTCTTCGGCCGTCTCGAAGGTGGCCAGCAATTCGTCGCCGACGATCTGGACCGTCTTTCCCTTGTAGCCGTCGATGGAGCGCTTCATGCGCTTCAGGCAGCGCTCGACGGCATGCATGGCTTCCCGGTCGCCTAGTTTTTCGAAAAGCGCCGTACTGCCGGAAACGTCGGCGAACATGACTGTCAATCTGCGTTGCGTAGCGCTCATTGCTTAGCCAGGACCGGAAATAGAAATGGAAAAATTATCGAAAGCAGATTATATGCTGCTCTGCCCTCATTATGCATTATGCCTTTAGACTTATCGGGATGCTTCCGCTGATAGGCATTTCGGGGCTATCAAAGGCGATATCGCCCTCGTCGACGGGGGTGTCGAGTGTCAGGCCATGGAAGTCAAAGAGGTCCAGATCGGCCAGGTGTGACGGAACAACATTCTGCATGGCGGTGAATACCGATTCGGTACGTCCCGGGTAACGTTTATCCCATTCCTGCATCATTTCGCGGATTTTCTGGCGCTGCAGATTGTCCTGGGAGCCACACAGGTTGCAGGGAATGATCGGAAACTCCATGCCACGGGCGAATTTGGCGATATCGGCTTCGGCGCAATAGGCAAGCGGGCGGATCACGACGTGGGCCTTGTCGTCGGTGACCAGCTTGGGCGGCATGGCCTTGA
The DNA here is from genome assembly GCA_946477505.1 of uncultured Dechloromonas sp. Classification (GTDB taxonomy): domain Bacteria; phylum Pseudomonadota; class Gammaproteobacteria; order Burkholderiales; family Rhodocyclaceae; genus Azonexus. Next base: position 8,188 of record CAMKYP010000136.1, read on the forward strand.
TCTTGCCGCCGAACAGCAGGTTCAGAAAGAGCGTATGCACCATGTCGTCCCGGTGATGGCCGAGGGCGATCTTGTTGGCCCCCAACTCCTTCGCGGTACGGTAGATGATGCCCCGGCGCAGGCGGGAACAGAGTGAGCAGGTGGTCTTGCCTTCGGGGATCTTGTCCTTGACGATGGAGTAGGTGTCGGATTCGATGATGCGATAGTCGATGCCGATCGATTTGAAGTAATTCGGCAGGACATCGGCCGGAAACCCGGGTTGTTTCTGGTCGAGATTCATGGCGATCAGGCGGAACTTGACCGGGGCGCGCTGCTGCAGGGCCATCAGCATGGCGAGCAGGGTATAGGAATCCTTGCCGCCGGAAACGCAGACAAGCACGGTATCGCCGTCCTCGATCATGTTGTAGTCGATGATCGCCTTGCCAGTGCGACCTTCGAGGAACTTGCGGAGTTTTTGCAGGGTGTTGGAGCTGTTCATTGTGACTGACGGAGTGACCCGACCCGCGATTGCGAAAAGCCGCAAGTTTACTCTCTGGATAAGCTGTCGGACAGGTAATTTTCGATGTCTAATCAGA
>CAMKYP010000137.1 GCA_946477505.1 uncultured Dechloromonas sp.
GCAGGGCGTGCTGCTCGTCCGTGGTATAGGTTTGCTTCAGGTTCTGAAGCCAGCTGTCCTGATCAAGCGGCTGGCCCTGGTTCAAGGTGTGGCAAAGCCTGTCGGCATCGGCCTGGATGTGGCCGAGGATTTGCGAAATGCGGTCCTGGAATTGCAGTTCGACGAGTACCTGATTCAGGGTGGCGTCGACGTTGCCGCTGATGCCGCGCATGGTATCGAGGCGCGATTCCAGGTCTTGCGCATTGCCTCCGAGGCGCTGCAGGACATCGTGGACCACTGTTTCGGCTTCGCTGATCAGGCGGTTGGCATCGCTGCTGCTTGCGGTGGCCGCCTGGATGACATGCTGGATAGCCTGCGTTACCGAACTCACCTGTTCGGTAATGCGTTTGCCGGTCTCGCCTGACGCCGTTGACAGTTTACGTACCTCGTCGGCGACGACCGCGAAGCCTCGACCAGATTCGCCGGCGCGGGCAGCCTCGATGGCCGCGTTGAGCGCCAGCAGGTTGGTCTGGCTGGCGAGATCTCCCACATCCTTGGCCATATTGGAGAGGTCGCCGACCAGCTTGGTCATCGTATGCAATTCGCTCAGCAGGGCGGCTCGCCGTTTCTGGCTTTCTTCCAGCGCGGTAAACACTTTCGGGAGTTCGTGTTCCGCTTCCCGAATCAGACTGATGACGCTGTTGTCGCCGCTAATGCCGGAAAGCGCGATGGTTTTCTCCAGTTCCTGCTTCATCCTGACAAATTGCTCGCTCAACTCGTCGGCAGCTTCACTGGTTTGGGTTTTTGCCAGTTCGATGTGTTGATTCCACAGAGGAAGCAATTTTCCCAGAAAATTATCCAGATTTGATGTAGGTGTCGGATTCGCAGCTTCGATCGTTTCGATGACAACAGGCTCGACGGTCGGCGTAACGCGAAAAATCAGCCAGCTTCCTTGTATCAGGAATGCGCCCGCGACGAGCCAGAATGGCCACGCGCCGCCCAGCCATATCAACAATCCGGACAGCAGCAGGCTTCCCGAGAGATGCGCAATACGAAATCCAAGCATGGAGTCGTTTCTCCAATGTATGGTCAGCGGGGCTGTGGTGAGGAGTGTCGTTTTTAATAAATACTAACGAACTTGTCGATTATTATTATTACAGAATATTTGATTTTTGTGGGATTTTTTTTGGAGTTTCCGGGTCGAATTTGTTGCTTTTTCCCGGGTGCGCCACTTTGTCGCGTGGCGAGAACGGCAGAGGGAGGCGCGGGTAGTCCCGGCCTCCTCTGCCGTTCGGTCGTTGGTAAAGCGTGTTTGGGCTGCCTACCGCTGACGCGGCGGGGCGCGTGAGGGACTCAGTCCATCGCCCGGCAGACCACCTCCAGCACGTCGCGGCTGAGTCCGGGATGCTTGCGGAGGCGCTCGAGAGCATTGCGAGCGTGCTGTTGGCGGCCGGTGTCGAACTTTCTCCAGCGGTCGAAACAGCGTGTGAGACGCGAGGCGACCTGCGGGTTCTTGTCATGCAGATCGAGGATGCGCTCGGCCATGAAGGTGTAGCCGCTGCCGTCGGCCGCGTTGAAGCGGACGAGATTGGCGCCGAAGTTGCGGATCAGGGCGTAAATCTTGTTGGGGTTGGTGGCGTCGAAAGCCGGGTGGGCGGTGAGCGCCTTGACCGTGGCCAGCGTGTCGGGGCGGCGGCTGCCCGATTGCACGGCTAGCCACTTGTCGACGACCAGCGCCTCGTGCTGCCAGCGCTGGAAAAAATCGGCCAGTGCCTGCTCGCGCTGCGGGCAGTTGGCGGAGGTGACGTTGACCAGTGCCGATAGCGCGGCGAACTGATCGGTCATGTTGTCGGCCGATTGGAACTGGGCCAGCGCCAGCTGGCGGCTGGCCTCGGTGTCGAGCTCGAGCAGGTAGCCGCGGCGACCGGACTGCTCGCTCGTCGGTGCATAAGGCTCGGCGACGGCAAGCGCGGCGTAGAGGCCGGAGAACTCGCCTTCCAGCTCCTCGGCCAGATGCCGGCGCAGGCCGTTGCGGGCGGCATGCAGGGCGTCAGGGTCGACCACGTCGAGCAGTTCGGCCAGCGTGCCCTCGCCGGGGAGGATCAGGGCTTCGGCGACGAAGGCAGCGCCGCGTTGGGCTTGCGTCTGCAGCAGGTGGCGGCAGGCGGCGGTGAAGGTGTCGGGCCAGACCGGCGCCTGGCCGGCGGCGATGGCCTGTGCGGCGTCGAGGATCAGCGTCGTGGCCAGTCGCTGGCCAGCTTCCCAGGCGTTGAACGGGTCGGACTCGTGGGCGAGGAGCAGGGCCAATTGCTCCGGCGTGTAGTCGAAATCGAGATAGACCGGTGCCGAGAAATCGCGCAGCAGCGACGGCACCGGCTCGGCGGCGATGTCGTTGAAGACGAAGGACTGGCTGGCGGCCGTGAGTTGCAGCGTGCGCGCGCTGTTGGCCAGCTGTTCGCCGGTCTCCGAGAAGAGGGCGACGCGGATCGGGATCAGGGTGGGCTCATTGTCCGATGCGCGCGGATTCGACTGCGTGCAGGTCAGCGTGTAGGTTCGCGACTCGGCGTCGTAGTGGCCATCGACGGCGACGTGCGGCGTGCCCGGCTGGTTGTACCAGCGCATGAATTGGGTGAAGTCGAAGCCACTGGCGGCAGCCATGGCGGCGACAAAGTCCTCGCAGGTCACGGCCTGGCCGTCGTGGCGGCGGAAATATTCGTCCATGCCCTTGCGGAAAGCGTCACGGCCGATCAGCGTCTGGATCATGCGGATGACCTCGGCGCCCTTTTCGTAGACGGTGGCGGTGTAGAAATTGTTGATCTCGACGAAGCTGGCCGGGCGGATTGGGTGCGCCATCGGGCCGGCATCCTCCGGGAACTGGGCGGCGCGCAGGCCGCGTACCTCGCGGATGCGTGCGGTCTGGCGGTTGTGCAGGTCGGCGCCGAACTCCTGGTCGCGGAAGACGGTCAGGCCTTCCTTCAGCGAGAGCTGGAACCAGTCGCGGCAGGTGACGCGGTTGCCGGTCCAGTTGTGGAAATATTCATGGGCGACGACGCGGTCGATGTTCTCGAAATCGACATCGGTGGCGACATCGGGGCGGGCCAGAACGTACTTGGTGTTGAAGATGTTGAGGCCCTTGTTTTCCATGGCGCCCATGTTGAAGTCGCCGACGGCGACGATCATGTAATGGTCGAGGTCGCATTCGAGGCCGAAGCGTTCCTCGTCCCATTTCATCGATTTCTTCAGCGCTTCCATGGCGTGCGGGCACTGGTCGAGCTTGCCCGGCTCGACATAAATGGCGAGTTCCACATCGCGGCCGGAGGCGGTGCGGAAGCGGTCGCGCAGCACGTCGAGCTTGCCAGCGACCAACGCGAACAGATAGGCGGGTTTCTTGAACGGATCTGCCCACTTGGCCCAATGCCGGCCATTGGGCTCGTCGCCGGCGGCGACCGGGTTGCCGTTGGCGAGCAGAACCGGGAAGGTGGCCTTGTCGGCATGCAGGGTGACCGTGTAGATGGCCATCACGTCCGGCCGGTCGAGGAACCAGGTGATGCGGCGGAAGCCCTGCGCCTCGCACTGGGTGAAATAGCCGTCCGTGGAGCGGTAGAGGCCGGACAGGCAGGTGTTCTTGTCCGGCTGGATGCGGACGACGGTTTGCAGCGTGAAGCGGTCGGGCAGGTTGCTGAGGGTCAGCGTCGTCGGCGTTTCCGTTGTCGGCCAGGGGTTGCCGTCGACCGTCACGGCCAGGGTTTCGAGTTCATCGCCGTCGAGCACCAGCGGCTGGCCGGGACGCTCGGCGTTGCGGCGCATGGCCAGCGTCGCGCTGACGGTGGTGTGGCCGGCTTCGATGGCGAAATCGAGATCGACCGTATCGATCCAGAAGGCGGGGGGGGTGTAGTCCTTGAGGTAGATGGTCTTGGGCGTATCGGTTTTCATTGTTCGGGGCGCTGGTGTCGTACAAGCGCCCGATGATACGCCAAGCGGCCGTGGCTGAACGCCTTGCCGTCCGCGCTCAGTCCATTCCCGGCTCAGTCGCGGTCGTGGCCGCGACCATGACCGCGCCCGTGGCCGCGGCGGTCGTCGTCGCGGTCGCTGTCTCGGTAGCCATCCCGATAGCCGTCGCGATAACCGTGGCGCCGGTCATTGTGGTGATGGCGCTCGCGGTAGACCGGCGCGTACTCGTTGCGGTACCAGTCATCCTGCACAAAGTAGACCGGTCGCCCACAGGCGCTGTAGCGGTCACAGTAACGGTGCCATTTCTTGGCATGGCCGGGCGGTACGCGCAGATAGAGCGGCGGATAGTCCACTCGGGCCGGACGGATGATCATCGGTTCGGCGTAAATTAAGGGTGGTGGCGGGTAGCCGCCAATATCGATACGGCCGTAGAAGCCCGGCTGGCCGATGCTGACGGATACCTGGGCGGACGCCGACGCGCAGAGTGCCAGGGCAAGCAGCGTCGTGGAGAAAATGTGGCGTAAAGACATGGTGCTGTTTCCATCGGAGAGATATCGATTTAACGACAGAGGGGGCGAATCGGGGGACAGGGTGCGCAGAAAAAGATGTCGCCTATTCCCGACAGAAGTGCTTGCCGTCGAGCCTTGGCGCACTGAAAGACGGGGGCGTGGGTGTGACAATATGACGCACCAAAATGGTGCGTTTATTTAGTGACCTGCCGGTCTCGCCTCGGTAGCATTTGTGTCCTGGCCCCGCTCAGGGGGCATCGAACGGGATAGATCAATGGATGCCGCAAAGTACACTGCCGAACCACCGCTTTTTGCGAGACGCCCCCTTGCGCTCGCCCTGCTGTCGCTGGTCGCGACATCGGCCTGGGCGGAGGGTGAGGGCAAGGTGCCGACTCTGGCCGATGTCGTGGTGCGGGGCAGCGTCGGGATCGATCCAGCCGGCCTGGCACGGAAATCGACGACCGGGAGCCGACTCGAGCTCAGCGTCAAGGAGACGCCGGCCTCGGTGACCGTCATCGACCGCGAGCTGATCGAGGCGCGGGGTGCCGAGAATACGCAGGACATCATCAAGGGAATTCCCGGGGTGACAGCGTCGTCGGCACCGGGCAGCCCCGGTCAGGTGTTCTACCGGGGCTTCACTGCGGGGAGCGTGACCCAGTTGTTCAACGGCATCACCGTGCAGTACGACGTGATCGCGGCGCGGCCGGTCGATAGCTGGATCTACGAACGTGTCGAGGCCATCGGCGGTCCGTCCAGCTTCCTGTTCGGCGCCGGCGCCATCGGCGGCTCGATCAACTACGTCACCAAGCTGGCCAGTCGCGACGGCAACTTTTCCGAGGCGCGCCTCGGCGTCGGCAGCTACAACGCGCTGCAGATGGCGGCGGGCTTCAACCGGACACTGGGCGACAGCAACGTGCTGCGCCTGGACGTCAGCCGCAACACCGGGGGGGCGTGGAGCGACCACACCGACCGCGAGGCGGTGCAACTGGCCGGTTCGTGGCTGGTCGACCTGGCGCCCGGTCTGAGCCATACCCTGGCGCTCGAATACCAGAAGGAAACGGTTGACCGTCCGTACTGGGGAACGCCGGTGCTCAAGCCGCTCGGCGGCCGGATCGCCATCGACGAGGGGACGCGCTTCAAGAACTACAACTCGAACGATGGCATCTACGAGCAAACCGTGCGCTGGGCACGCTCGATCATCGATTACCGCGCCTCGGACAAGCTCAGCCTGCGCAACACCTTCTATCACTACGATGCCTTGCGCGATTATCGCAACGTTGAAATCTACGAGTTCAATGCCACCAACACCCTGGTTGCCCGCAAGGAAGCACTGTTGCAACGCCACGACCAGAGCGTCAACGGCAATCGCCTCGAGTTCTCGCTCGACCAGCCCATCGGTTCGCTGAAGAGCAACTGGGCCGGCGGCGTCGACTACAGCGTCAACAGGCAGACACGCTTCCCGCGCTCGGTGGCCGGGCCGTTCGGCAACGTCGATCCGTATGCCTTCAATACCGAGAGCTTCTTCAGCCTGCCTGGCATGACGCCTGGCCTCACGCCCAATCGCACCAACGAGGTGACGACGCTGGCCGTCTTTCTCGAGAATCGCACCTTCCTGACGCCCGCCCTTTCGTTGTTGACCGGCCTGCGCCAGGAGCGCATCGATCTCGAGGTGACCAACCACCAGGCGGCGAGCGTCAGCAACCCGGCCTATTTCGAACGCCGTTACACGCCGCTCACCGGCCGCCTGGCGCTGAACTACGATGTCACGCCGAACGTCAGCACCTACGTGCAATACAGCACGGCCGCCGATCCGCCGGCCGGCATTTTAAGCACGGCGAGCTTCGGTCAGGTGCGGGATTTCGACCTGACCACCGGCAAGCAGGTCGAGGCCGGCAGCAAGTTGTTCTTCGACGAGCGCAAGGGAACGGCGACCTTCGCCGTCTATGAAATCACGCGCAACAATTTCGCGGTGGCCAATCCGGGCCAGCCGGGCGTGACTGTGCCGGTCGGCCAGCAGACCTCGCAAGGTATCGAGCTGAGCGCATCGTGGCGCGTGGCGCCGGGGGTGCAACTGGCCGGCAACTATGGACTGGTCAAGGCGCGCTACGACGACTTCACGGAAAACGTGGGCGGCGTCGCGGTTTCCCGCGCGGGCAAGCAGCCGACCAACACGCCGCGCCAGGTCGGCAACTTGTGGCTGACCTGGTCGCCGATGACCAACGTGCAGATCGGCGGCGACGTGCGTCACGTCGGTGCCCGCTTCGCCGACAGCGCCAATACGATCAGCGAAGGCAGCTATAACCTATTCGGCGCTTTTGCGTCGTACAAGCTGGACCGGAACACGACGCTGACCCTGCGTGCCCGCAACCTGACCGACAAGATCTATTCCGAGTTCCTGAGCGGAACCGGCGCCATGGCCTATCTGGGGGCGCCGCGAACCTTCGATCTGTCGATCCATGCCCGCTTCTAATTCGGCGCACCCTCGCGCCGCAAGGCACCTGCCCGACTGCGTGGCGGGCAGGCGGTGAAGCGCTGGATATACCTGGCGCATCGCTGGCTGGGCATCGCCTTGTGCTGGCTGATGGCGCTCTGGTTCGTCTCCGGGGTGGTCATGATGTATGTCGGCTATCCCAAGCTGACCCCGGGCGAGCGTCTGCGTGCCCTGCCGGCGCTGGTCGAGGACTGCTGCCCGGTTCCGCCGGAACGGGTGTTCGCGCTGGCCGGCCCGGACGCCCGCATACAGTCGCTGCGGCTGACCAGCATCGGCGAGCGGCCCGTTTACGTGGCGACCTTGCCGGGGCAGCGTTACCTGACGGTCGATGCCGGGAGCGGCGAGGCGCTGGCAAGCGTCGACGCGGCGCAGGCGCTACGTTCGGCCGCCCTCTTTGCGCCGGGCCGGACGCTGGCCTACGAAGGCGTGCTGGCAGAGGATGCGTGGACGCATTCCAAGGCGCTGGCCGGGCATCGTCCGCTACATCGTCTGGCCGACGATGCCGGCTGGCTGTATTACGTTTCGTCCGCGTCGGGCGAAGTGGTCCGCGATGTCAGCCCGGTCGAGCGCAGCTGGGGCTGGGTCGGCGCCTGGCTGCACTGGATTTATCCCTTGCGCGGCGGCAGCATCGATTTCGCCTGGAGCGATCTCGTCATCTACAGCAGCCTGGCCGGTTCGCTGCTCGCCTTGTTCGGCATTCTGATCGGGCTTTGGCGCTGGCGACGGGCCGCCTACGCCAACGGCCGGCATACGCCCTATCGCTCGGCCATGCTGCGCTGGCACCATTACCTTGGCCTGGTCGGCGGCCTGTTCGTGCTGACCTGGGTGCTCAGCGGCTTGTTTTCGATGAATCCCTGGCGCATGTTCGACTCGGGTGCGCTGGCCTTGCGTCAGTCGCCGCTGCTGGCCAGGGAGCTGGCCGGGCTCTCCCCGGCGGTAGCCTTGCACCGCTTCGGCGACGCCGGGCAGCGCAGCGTCGAATTGCTCTGGCAGCCGCTGGCCGGGCAGCTGTATGCGGTTGCGTACGACGCACAAGGCAGGCAACGCCTGATCGGCTGGCGAGCCGACGGTTCTGTGTCGTCCGGGCATCCGCTGCCGCTGCTCACTGAGGCGGGGCGGGCGATGCTGCCCGATGCCCGGCTGGTCGACGAATTGCTGCAAACCGAATACGACTGGCATTACTTCGCGCGTGCCGAGCACACCATGGGCGGTCACCTGGAGCGGCCGCTGCCGGTGTTGCGCCTGCGTTTCGACGATCCGGCAGGAACCTGGCTCTACCTCGACCCGGCCAGCGGGCGCGTCGTCCAGCGCCTGGATGCCCACCGCCGGGTACAGCGTGTGCTGTTTGCCTTCCTGCACAGCTGGGACTGGCGTTTCCTGCTGCAAAACCGGCCGCTCTGGGACGTGCTGCTCATTGCGGCCAGCCTGCTGGGCCTCCTGCTCAGCGCCAGCGGCGCGGTGATCGGCTGGCGGCGCCTGAGGCGCCGCTGGTAGTCAGTCACGCAGGTTTGCGTGGATGCCGAGGCACGCATCCGCGCCCCGGTCGCGCGAAGCGAACCGCAGTCATGGTCGCAGCCATGGCGAGGATGAGCGAAAAAGCGAGCGGGGATACGGCGCGTGCCGAACATAGCAGAACCTGCGTGACTGGCTACTAGTGGTCTGCTTCGCAATTAGGCGGACACGAAAGCTTGTCTTTGTCCCTCTGGCGTTGTTGTGCCTACTTGCCGTACGCGTTGAACTGTCTGCGTCGGCACGCTTGGCCAGGCGTGCCGCGCTTCATTTTGTCACCGCTTCTAAAGCG